>JBOGSE010000253.1:0-6734 GCA_050694895.1 bacterium
CTGGTGCCGACGATCAGGGCGGCGGCGGCTCGACGCACGGTTCAGCGCAGCGAGGCTGCGGCCGCCCATTCCGTTCCCCACAAGGAGGTGGATCGATGATGCGCTCATCCAGGGTCCTACCCTCAGAGGTGAGTCTGACGGCCCTCGCCGCATCTATGCTGACCCGGAGATGGCCACAGAGGAACGGACATGGCCGGCAGACGGATGCAGGGTCGGATGTATTAGAGCATCATCGGTCAAAAGGTCAGGATTCCTCCCCATCCCCTGCCCGATGTGGAGAACGGCACCGTCTAGCATACTTTGGTTGACGATTCGAGCGAGCTCAGGCAGACGCCTCCGGATCGAAGCGTATGAGTGAAATCCAGAAGAAAGGAGGGACTCCGATGAAGAAGCTAGTCGCAATCGCCGCGCTGGGAGCCATTCTGTTCTCGGTGAGCCCCGCGGTTTTCGCGGGCGACCAGGAAGGGCCGGTCTTCGAACCGCGCCCGGTCCCGCCGTACTCGCAGACGCTGGCCCAGGGGACGCAGATCCTCTCGCCCGGCGAGGACGGGTGGCAGCCGCTCAACCCCGACATCAGGGGCTAACGGCATAAACCGCGACGAGGTCGCGGCCGAGTGTACTATGCAGGAGGCGGTTGCCGACCGCCTCCTGCATTTTTAGCCGGCCCATACCGGCGTCTCGCAGTTTCGTCGAGGAGGGGCGTCTTTGCGCAAGAGCATGGACGAATCTATCGATCCGACGTCCAGCATAGAGATCGCGCCCGGCCGCTCTGGGTTTTGGGCGGCGCTGCGCGAGGCGATCCGGGGGTCATCGCTCGACTACACGACGGTGCCGATCGGCCGCGGCATCTTCATGCTGGCGGTGCCGATGGTCCTCGAGATGCTGATGGAGTCGGTGTTCGCCATTGCTGACGTTTTCTGGGTGGCACGGCTCGGCGCGGATGCCGTGGCCACGGTGGGGCTGACGGAGTCAATGCTCACCCTCGTCTACACCGTGGCCATGGGAGCCTCGATCGGGGCCACGGCACTCGTGGCCCGCCGGGTCGGTGAGCGCGATCCAGAAGGCGCCGCTCGGGCCGCGGTGCAGTCGATCGTTCTCGGCGCGGTCATCTCGTTCGTGATTGGACTGGTCGGCGCGTCCTACGCGGCAGATTTGTTGGCCCTCATGGGGGCATCGCCGACGGTCATTGCCCGAGGCACAACGTTCACGCGGGTGATGCTCGGCGGCAACGCCACCGTGGTCCTGCTGTCTATCATGAACGCGATCTTCAGGGGCGCCGGCGACGCGGCCATCGCCATGCGCGTTCTCTGGTTCGGCAACCTCATCAACATCGTGCTCGGGCCCTGCTTCATCTTTGGCCTTGGACCGTTTCCCGAACTGGGCGTGACCGGCGCGGCCGTCGCCACCAACATCGGCCGAGGCACGGCCGTCCTCTATCAGTTGCTGACACTGGCAGGCGGCCGAGGACGCATCGGCTTCGCGCGGCGTCACCTCGGGCTCGATCTCCGTGTCATGGGCAGTGTCCTCCGTCTTTCGGGATCGGGCACGATTCAGATTCTCATTGCGACGGCAAGCTACGTCGGTCTCGTGCGCATCCTGTCGACCTTCGGCAGCGAAGCGCTCGCCGGGTACACCATCGGCCTCCGCATCATCTTCTTCGCGCTGTTGCCGTCTTTTGGCATCAGCAACGCGGCGGCGACTATGGTCGGCCAGAATCTGGGGGCGGGCCAACCCGACCGCGCCGAGCGCGCGGTCTGGCGCGCGGCGCTCTACAACATGTTGTTCCTGGGGAGTGTGAGTCTGGTGTTTGTGTTGGGCGCACGCTCCATCATCGCCATCTTCACCCAGGATCCCTCGGTGCAGCAGTTCGGCGTCGCCTGTCTTCGGATCGTGAGTGCGGGGTTCATCTTCTATGCTCTGGGCATGGTCCTCACTCAATCGTTCAATGGTGCCGGCGATACCTGGACCCCGACCGTGATCAACCTGTTTGTCTTCTGGCTGTTTGAAATTCCGCTCGCCTACGTGCTCGCGCAGCGCGCCGGGCTCGGCGCGCAGGGTGTGTTTGCGGCTCTTGCCACCGCCTATTCGACCCTTGCGGTGGTCAGTGCGATCGTCTTCCGGCGCGGCAGGTGGAAGCACAAGGCGGTCTGATCCCACCGGGCCCGTACAATCTCCCGATTCAACAAATCGTCGCTTGGCCGATCGGCCCAGGTCGGATTCCGCCCTTTGACCGATGCCTCGAGTCAGGGCCCTCCGCGATACTGGCTGCAGTGCTTCAGGGAAGAGTGGACGCTGTTCATGAGATTTCGCAGACTTTTATCCCTCATAATTGTCCCGATCGTCCTGGTCGGGCTGGCCCGTCCGGTCTCCGCGCAACCCGCTGCGCGCCGGCTGTCGTTTGCTGAAGCGGCGGCGGCCGTGCTGCAGGCGAATTTAAGGTTGCGCGCGGCGGCGTTCGACGTGGCAGTTGCCGAGGCGCAGCTCGCCCAGGCCCGCGGGGCCAGGTTGCCCCAGGCCTCCGTGTCGGCCTCCTACACGCGCTTCGGCGATCGCCCCGGCCAGACAGTGACCATCCCGAACCCGTTCGGAGCCGCACCGCCGCAGATCACCTTCACGCTGCCGCCGCTCGACCCGAATCAGTTCCTGGCGCGTCTAAGCTTAATGTTCCCTCTCTACACCGGCGGCCGGCTCGAGTCGCAGATCGCGATGGCCGAGGCAAATCTACGTGGCGCCCGGGCGGTGTTCGAGCGGACCAAAGAGCAGACGCTCTTTGCCACACGGTCGCACTATTTGCAGATATTGCTGGCGCAGGAGAACGCGGCGTCCGCGCTGCGCGCGCGGGACCAAGCGCAGGAGAACCTGCGAGTTGCCCAGGCCCGACTGCAGACGGGCGCGGCCCCGCAGTTCGATGTTCTGCAGGCTGAGGTAGCGGTCGCCGGCGCAGAGCAGGCGATCGTGCGCGCGGAGACAGGCATACAGACCGCCCGCACCGACCTGACGGCGGCGCTTAACGTTCAGTTAGACCTGCCGCTGGACCTCACAGACACTCTGGCGCCTCAGCCGGTCTCAGGCACGCTCGCCGATGCGATCTCGCAGGCGTCGCGCGACCGACCCGACCTGATCGAAATTCGGAGCAGACTCGAGGCGGCGCGGGCCGGCATTGAGCTCGCGGCGAGCGGAGGCCGGCCTTCACTCACCATCAGCGCGGGTTATGACGTGAGCGGGAACGCGACGAGCAGCCTGACCGGGGCCTGGTTCGTGACGCTCGGTGTGACGCTGTTAATCTTCGACGGCGGCATCACGAACGAGCGCACCCGGGAAGCGAGGCTGCGGGTCGAGCAATTGACCGTGTTAGAGGCGGAAACCAGGCAGCGGATCGAGCTCGATGTCCGGCAGGCCTGGCTCGCGCTCCAGCAGGCAGACGGCGAGTTGATACACGCCGCGCGGGCTGTGGAGCAAGGTCGAGAGGCATCGCGCCTTGCGTCCGTGCGGTATGAAGCCGGCGTCGGGACGTCCCTTGAGGTCGTCTCGGCGCAGTCCGCGCTGGCACAGGCCGACGTGTCCCTGGCCTCGGCCCGGTTCGGCCATCACACCGCGCGGAACCGGCTCCTCCTCGCAACGGGGGCGCTGTGAAGCCGACTTTGACGAAGATTTCGCCTTTCCAAGGCCGAGAGTTCACGTGCGGTGAGTACCGTGGAGCGTACAGCATGAGGGGAGTGTGGAAGTGATGCGAAAGCGTGTCGGAATGCGAAAACGTGTCGGAATCATGATAGCCGTCGTTGCGGCACTTGCGATCGGGGCGATCGCGATCGGCGCCAGAGGCGCCCCGGAACCCCGGCCTCCCGTTGACGTGAAGCGGGAGCCGGCCGCGGTCGTCGTGGCCCCCGCTCGCCAGGCCGATGTCGCCGTCACCGTCACAGCGACCGGGACGGTGGCCGCGCTCCGTGAGGCGAAGATCGCGGCCAAGACCCCGGGGCGGGTCGCAGCCGTAGTGGTCAAGGAAGGGCAGCGCGTGACCGCGGGCACGCCGTTGATGCGTTTGGACACCGCCGAGCTCGCCGCGCAGGCAGCGCAGGCCAGCGCAGACCTCCGGGCGTCCCGCGCGAGACTGACGCAGCTCCAGGTGGGCGCCCGTCCGGAGGAACGCCGGCAGGCGGCCGAAGCCTACACGCAGGCGCAGGCCGCGGTGCGCATTGCTCAGGCGCGCCTCACGGCAATGGAGCGTGGTGCGCGTCCACAAGAGCGCGAGCAGGCGGCCGAGGCGGTGGCGCGAGCAAAGGCCGCGCTCGATCTCGCGCAGGCCGACGCGCAGCGGATGCGCTCACTTCACGAGATGGGCGCGATTTCGCGTCAGGCCTGGGAGGCCGCGGAGACGCAGCTGCGGCTGGCGCAAACCAACTACAACTCCGTGGTGCAGCAGCAGAGCCTGGTGCAGGAGGGTCCGCGGGTCGAGGACCTGCAAACAGCGAGGGCGCAGTTGATGCAGGCGCAGGCCGCGGCCAACGCCGCGCAGCAATCGATGCAGCTTGTCGAGCAGGGTCCGCGCAGCGAGGAGATTTCATTCGCCGCCGCGCAGGTGGCGCGCGCGCAGGCCTTCCTCGCGGCTGCGAGCGTCAGGCTGGTCGATGCCACCGTCACGGCGCCGTTTGCGGGCACGGTCGTGCAGCGCGACGTCGAGCCCGGCGAGTCGGTCTCGCCGGCCGCACACTCGTTCATCATCGCCGACCTCGATGAAGTCCTCGTCGAACTCGCGGTGCCTGAGCGCTATCGCGCCGGGTTGACACGTGGCCAATCCGCGACAGTCCGGGTCGATGCTCTTCCCGGCCGCACGTTCGCGGGCCGGGTTGATGAAATCGGTCCGGCGGCGGCCCTTGCGAGTCGGACGTTCCTTGTGAAGGTGCGGGTGGCCAATCCCGATGGAGCGCTGCGTCCCGGCACGTTTGCGCGCGGCGCTATCGTTACGGCCACGCGCGCCTCGGTGTTGCAGATCCCTGAGGCTGCGATCCTGCTGACATCTGGCAAACCAATGGTCTTCGTGGTGAAGGACGGTAAGGCCGTGCGCCGCGAGGTCACCCTGGGGGAGCGCACCAACGGGCTAGTCGAGATCACAGCCGGGATCGAGGCCGGCGAGCAGGTCGTCGTGCAAGGGCATGAAGGTTTGACCGATAACCAGCCGGTGGCGCCGCGGGCGCCAACGCAGTAAGGGGAACCAAGCTGCAGCGTCTTGCCGAACTTTCAGTCCGTCGCCCCGTCCTGGCCGCGGTTATGATCCTCGGCCTGGTGTTCCTGGGGGCATTTTCGTACTTCCGCCTCAACGTCGAGCGCTTTCCGAACGTCGATATCCCCTTTGTCATCATCTCGACACGTCTTCCGGGCGCGTCGCCCGAAGAGATCGAGACCGATGTCACCGACAAGATCGAGGCGGAGGTGAACTCGATCAGCGGGATCGACCGCCTGACGTCGGTATCAGCCGAGGGGTTTTCAACCGTTACCATCCAGTTTCTGCTCGAGAAGAACGTCGACGTCGCCTCGCAGGAGGTCCGGGACAAGGTGAACGGCATCCTGCGGGACCTGCCGCCGGCAATCGATCCCCCGGTCATTTCCAAGTTCGATGTCAGTGCTTTTCCCGTCGCTCAACTCGCGCTCTCGGGTGATCGCTCTATCCGCGACATCACGGAGTACGCCGACAAAGTCATCCGGCCACAGTTGGAAGGCACCGCGGGCGTGGCCCAGGTCGAAATCATCGGCGGGCGCAAGCGGCAGATCAACGTCCTGGTGGACGCGGAGCGCCTGAATGCGTACGGGCTCAGCAGCCCGGACATCGTGCGCGCCCTCCAGGCCCAGAACGTGCAGATTCCGGCCGGCAACGTGGATCGGGGGGCGCAGCGCCTGACGCTCCGCACGTTTGGTCGCGTCGACTCCCTGGAAGAGCTCGAGAAGGTGGCGGTGGCCTCGCGGGCCGGTCAGCCCGTTACGGTGGCGGACGTCGCCAAGGTCGAAGATGGGGGAGCCGAACCCGAGACAACGGCGACCGTCGACGGCCGCTCGGCCGTGATCCTTCGGGTCCGCAAGCAGTCCGGGGAGAATACCCTCAACGTGGTCAGGGCGGTCAAAGACCGTCTCGCGACCATCACGTCCACTCTCGCCCCGGGCTATCGTCTCGAGTTGGTCCGTGATCAGGCAGTGTTCATCGAGGCGTCAACCCACGCGGTCCAGGAGCACCTGATCGTCGGATCGTTCCTTGCCGCGTTCGTCGTGCTGCTCTTCCTCTGGGATGGCCGGTCCATGGTCATCTCCGCGCTCGCCATTCCGACCTCGCTCATCACGACGTTTGCGCTGTTGAGCATGATGGGCCTGACCCTCAACATCGTGACGCTGTTGGCCCTGGCGCTCGTCGTGGGGATCGTCATCGACGATGCCATCGTGGTTCGCGAGAACATCTACAAGTTCATGCACGAGAGAGGTCTGCCGCCGGCCCAGGCGGCGATCGAAGGTGTGCGTCAGGTCGGCACCGCGGTGACCGCGACGACATTCAGCCTCATCGCCGTCTTCCTGCCGCTGGCCTTCATGGGCGGCATCGTCGGACGCTTCATGCGTAGCTTCGGCTGGACGATGGCATTTGCGATTGCCGTGTCGCTGCTGGTGTCCTACACGCTCGACCCGGCCATGTCGGCGCGCTGGCTTGCGCCAAAACGCCGGCCCAAGCCGGCAGAGACTGGTGACCCCGTGCAGGA
>JBOGSE010000254.1:0-1105 GCA_050694895.1 bacterium
GAAACGCGGTCAGCATGACAAGATAGGGCGCGACGACATTGGGCGCCATGTGGCGGAGGATGATCCGGCTGTGCGAGCCTCCCAGCGCCCTCGCGGCCTCAATGTAGGCCATGCTCCGCACCGAGAGGGCGCTGCTGCGCACCACGAGCGCGGCGCGCGGCAGAAACGAGAGGGCAATGGCCAGGACGATCTTGTCGATGCCTGCGCCGATGATCGAGACGATGGCCATGGCCAGCACGATGATGGGAAACGAGACGAGGACATCGACCAGACGCTGTAGCGCCAGGTCTGTCAGCCCACCAAAGTAGGCGCTGGTCACGCCCAGAGCCCCGCCCAGGGTCGCCCCGAGCAGGGCCGAGCCGAATCCCACGATCAAGGCAGTGCGAGCCCCGAAAATGATCCGGCTGAGTACGTCCCGGCCGAACGCGTCGCTGCCGAACCAGTGCGTCCGGCCCGGCCGCGCGAACATCCCGGCGAAATTCGTTGTCAGCGGATCGTAGGGCGCGACCCAGTGCGCGAGCACGCCCATGAGCAGCATGATCACGATGAGGAAGGCGCCGGCCGCGCCTGCGGGGTAGCGGCGAAGAAAGCGCCGGAGCTTACTGATACGACACCCGTGGATCGATCCAGGCGTAGAGCAGATCGACCACGAAGTTTACCAGCATATAGCCGACCGCCACGAGCAGCAGCAGGCCCTGGATCAGGGTGTAGTCGCGCTGGGCGATCGCGTCCACGATGAGCTTGCCAATGCCGTTGAGGTTGAAGACCTGTTCGGTCACCACCAGCCCGCCGATCAGGAACGCAAACTCCAGTCCGATGACGGTGATGACGGGCATGAGGGCGTTGCGCAGGGCATGGTCGCGCAACACGGCCTTCCCGGCCAGCCCCTTGGCCCTGGCCGTCCGGATGTAGTCCTCACGAAGAACCTCGAGGAGGGCCGAGCGCGTCATGCGCGTGGCAACGGCGGAGTATCGATATCCGACGGCGAGCGCCGGCCAGATGAGCTGGGCCAGATTCGCCTTGGGGTCCGTCCATAAGGGGGTAAACGTGAGCGGCGGAAGATACTGGAACGTCGACAGCAGGAACAGGATGATCAGAATCCCCA
>JBOGSE010000255.1:0-30821 GCA_050694895.1 bacterium
GGCAGCCAGGCCGCCCAGATCGAGCCGATCTTCCCGCGCTCCCCCAGCGTGAGGGTCACCGACATCATCAGCCAGTAGATGAGAAGGATGAAGATGGTCACGCCAAAACCGATGGACCGCCCGGATCGGTGTGGCCGCAGCCCGAGGGGGACCGCGAGGAGCGCGAAGAACACGCTGCTCGTCGGGAGGGCCAGCTTGGCCTGCAGGCTGACCATGTGTTTCACGACGCTGATCCCCGCGGCCCGCAGCGCCCGTATCTGCTGCCGGAGCTCGCGAATGGACATCTCATACGGATCACGCGCCGGCGCGGCGAGCTGCGTGGGAGTCCGCGCGAGTGCCACGCGCATCTGCTCAAAGGTCGTGGCGACCCCGCCCTCGCCCCCCAGCAGATACAGCGAGCCGCGATGCAGCACCCACCCCTCCGGCCCGAACCGAGCCTGGGCGGCCTCGATCACCCGGCTGACGCGATCCTGTTGAAACTGGATGATCGTCACACGCTCCATGCGCCCTTCCCGCGGATGGAGCTCGCGCGCGTAGAAGAGCGAGTCTACGCCGTCGATGGTTTCGCGAAAGTGGATGTTTTGCTGAACCTGCTGCGCGGGTCCCTCTTGATAGATGTCTTGCAAGAGCTGCCGGTACCGTGTCTCGGCGGTCGGGACCACCGTCTCGCCGAGACCAAGCGCCCCGAGCATCACCAGAATCCCCGCAAACAGCACCGGCGCGGACACGCGCGCCAGGCTCCACCCGCTCGTGCGCAGCGCCGTGACCTCATTGCGCTCGCTCAATCGCGCAAAGGTCAACAGCGCCCCAAACAGCATCGCGAACGGCAGGCTATAGGTCAACAGATACGGCACGCGCAGGGCCAGGAGCGCGAAGTTGGTGCCGAGCGAGATCGTGCGTTCGCCGCCCACCCGCGCCACGAAGAACAGGTGGTTGACCAGCAGCAGCGTGGTGAACAGCGCGATGCCGAAGAAAAAGACGCCGACAATCTCCCGGAGGATGTAGCGATCGATCAGCCGCATCGCTAGAGTCGAAACCTCTCGCCCAGATAGAATCGCCGGGCATCGGGGCTGGCCATGATCTCCTCCGCCGTCCCCGCGAAGAGGATACGCCCGTCGTGGATGATCTCTGAGCGGTCGGTGATCGCCAGCGTGTCGCGGACGTTGTGGTCGGTGATCACGACGCCCAGCCCCCGCTGGCGTAGCTGCAGGACGACTTCTTGAATCTCCGCGACCGACTTAGGATCGACGCCGGTAAACGGTTCGTCAAGGAGGATGAACGAGGGCGTCATCGCGAGCACGCGCGCGATCTCGACGCGGCGGCGCTCGCCTCCCGACAGCGTCGCCCCTGCCTGCCGGCGCACGCGCCCCAGATTGAACTCCTCCAGGAGCCGTGCGATGGTCTCCCGCCACTCCGCCTTGGGCTTGCCGTTGGCTTCGAGCACGACCTGGATGTTTTGCTCGACCGTCAGGCCCCGAAAGACGGACGGCTCCTGCGCCAGGTACCCGATGCCCCGACGGGCACGCAGGTGCACCGGGAGCTGGGTGATCGGTTGATCGTCCAGCCACACGTCCCCGGCATCGGGCGCGATGAGCCCCACGATCATGTAGAATGTCGTCGTCTTTCCGGCGCCGTTGGGGCCGAGCAGCCCGACGATCTCGCCCCGCTCGACGCTGATATCCACTCCGTCGACGACGGTACGTGTCCCGTAGCGCTTGAGCAGACCTTTGGCCGCCAGCATCGGCTGCCCTCAGGGAGGCGTGATGGTGAGGCGTGGCGCCCCGCGCGCGGTGACCCGGGACCGATCGAGCTCGACCTCGATCGTCTCTGCCTCGAGCCGGTCCCGTCCGCGCTCGACGCGCGCGGCTCCGGAGAGCGTGGCCAGCTGCTCGCGCAGGCGCATGTCGACCCGGCGGCCCGATCCGGTGAGATCACCCCGACGCAGACGGACCGTCCCATCGCCGCGCGCCTGCTCCCGCGCCACCCAGACCGTGACCGTGTCTGCCGTCATCACGCCGTCTTTGAACCGGACCTCGGGGTCACCGGAGATCACCGCCACTTGATCGGTGTCGTCATAGTCCACCCGGCGTCCCGTGACCGTCCACTCCCCGCGGGTGATCGACACGCCGCCCGTTGCCGCGAAACGCCGGGTGGCCAGCGATCCCTCCGCCTCCGGCGCCACCAGCGTCGCGGCCTGCCCATCGCGCGTGCTCACCAGCCGCACATTCCCCCTTGCTCGAATACGCTCGTCGGCGAGCCGAAGTTCAACGGCGTCGGCGCGCAGGGTCATGCCCGGCTCGATCACATCGACCCCACCCTCGGCCGTCACGATCCGCGCGCGCTCGTCAAACCGGCCGCGCGGCGCGCGGACCACCGTCTGCCCGCGTGTCACAGTGACGGGTGCACCTTCCACCCGCCAGATGCCCGTCGCCTCGTCGTACTCAACATACGTGGCCCCGGTGATCTGCACCGGCTGGGGACCGGAGGTCCTCTGCGCAGGCACCGGTGCCTGCGCGGCTGCCGAAGCGGCGGAGACGGCAAGGATCACGAGCGCCGTCATGATCGCTCCCTGGGCGCCAGTCATGGCGGGCGCGCTACTCCTCCACAACGACACGGATGTTCCCCACAAGATTCGCGCGCCGCAGCGACGTATCGGCGGTCAGCCGGTCGGCGCGAAGGGTCAGACCCTTTTGTCGAAACACCACGGCCCCCGTGGCGATGACCTGCTGACTCTTGGGAATCCATTCCACGTTGTCGGCCTCGACCGCGCGACCAGACGCCGCCCGGGCGCGCACCCCACCGGACAGCACCACGATGCGCGTCTGGATGTTGAAGGTGCCCCGTGCCGCCGAAAACGCGATCTCGGGCCGGCCGCGCTGATAGTAGGTGCCCTGTACTTTTTTGAGCACGGCCATGTTTGATGTGCCGTCGACGACCACTTCATCCGCACGCAGTTCCCACTGGCGCCGCCCCTGCGCATCGACCGTCGTCACGATCGTCCGCTCGACTTCCACCGCGGGCATCTGACCGGCGCGCGGCGAGGGCGTGGGGACGGGAGCAGGCGCAGGCGTCACCGTGGCGACCGGGGTTGCACCCTGGCGCTCGGGTTCCGTCGCGGTCTTCGTCAGGTAGAGTCCGACGACCGCGGCGATGCCGGCCACGATCAGCCCGAACCCAATCAACCGCCAGCGTCCAGCCATGGATGCCTCCACCGGCGCCCGGGCCGCGCTAAATCACCCCAAAATCCACAAAACGGATTTTGGGGACCCCGATCGTGTCGCACGACAGGGTTTCTCGGACATGCACCTAGGCCCAAGGCCGGCCTCATCTTACTTGATGCTCAGATCGGCCTTCAAGTTGACATGCCCATCGCGGCGAGGACTTCACCCGCCGCGCGCCGAGCCGCGCCCGGTGGACCCAGAAGCCGCGCCAGGTCCAGCAGGCGTCGGTGCATTTTTTCCCGGTCGGCGGGGGTGCGCAACAGCGTTCGGACCGATGCGGCCATGGCGTCCGCCGTGGCCCGACCCTGAATCAGTTCCGGAACAAATCCCTCCTGCGCCAGGATGTTGGGAATCGAGGCCCATCTGGTCTTCACCGCGAGATGCACATACAGCCAGCTGAGCCACGAGCCGCGGTACGTTACGACCATCGGCACGCCACGCAGCATCGCCTCAACGGTGGCAGTGCCCGAGGCCATCAGCAGCACCGTGCTGGCGGCCATGACGTCGCGGGCACCGTCAACGATCGTGACCGGCAGGCCGGAGGCAGCGACGGCAGCGTCGACGTCGTCGCGAAAGATCGGCGAGGCCAGCGCCAGGGCGCAGGTCACGGCGGGATCGTCGTCACGGATTCGCCTGCCGGCCTCGAGCATTGCGGGAAGCAGGAGCGACAGTTCCTGGCGGCGGCTGCCGGGCAGGAGTCCGAGCACCGGCGCGTCCGGCGCAAGCTCAAGGCGCCTGCGTGCGACATCGGTCGGTGGGGCCGCACGCATGTGGTCAACCGCCGGGTGCCCGACGAAGACCGCGTCGGCGCCGGCGGCCCGGTAGGCGTCGGCTTCGAACGGAAAGATGGGCAGGAGCCGGACGCCGAGCGCCGCGACACGCGCCGCGCGCCGGCCGCGGCGAACGGAGACCATCGGCGGGACGTAGTAGACTGCCGGAACGCGGCCGCGCAGGCGTTTGAGCAACGCCAGGTTGAACCCGGGGAAATCGATCGGCACCAGGAGCGACGGCGGATGTTCCACGATGCGGGTTGTGATCGCATCGAGGCGCCGCAGAAACGGCCGCAGATGGCGCGCGGCTTCGAACCACCCGATCATCCCCCAGCTGGAGGAATCCTCGACGAGGGCGACGCCTGCCGCCGCCATGCGCGGGCCGCCCAGGCCTTCCAACCGAAGCCCAGGGCGCAGCGCAAGGAGCTCGCGCGCAAGATCGGCGCCGTGCAGATCTCCAGAGACCTCGCCGGCGACCAGGAAGATACGATTCGACGGACTACGTGTGGGCACTGACCGGTGTGCCCAGCGGTGGGAGGTCGGCGGCGACCACCGAGATGCCGGCCGCGTCGGCCTCCGCGATCATCCGCTCCCGGTCGAGCAGCAGGGTCCGGCGGCCGTCGATCCCCAGCGCCACGGCACCGACCTCACGCATCGCGGCGATCGTCTCCGGCCCCACGGCGGGAATGTCGAAGCGCGGATCCTGATTCGGCCGGCTGACCTTGACGACCACGGTGTCCCGAGCCATCGTCCCGCCCCGGCGGATCGTGGCGTCGGTCCCTTCCGCGGCCTCAACGGCCAGGATCACGCCGCGGCGAACAACCACGGTCTGTCCAACGTCGAGGTCGGCCATCCGGCGTGCCACGCTCCTGCCGAGCTCCAGGTCGGCGGCTTCCGCGGGTGTGGGTGACCGTGCCGACAGCACGCCCGGCGGCGCGAGGATATCGCCGACAAACCGCGTCTGATCGACCAGCACGATGCCAAGGGTGGCCAGCAGCCCCACCATGTGCTCGAAGACCGGCACATCGCGCCGGTCGTTGGAGGGCACCCTGAGGGCGTCCATCGT
Organism: bacterium; assembly: GCA_050694895.1. GTDB lineage: Bacteria > Sysuimicrobiota > Sysuimicrobiia > Sysuimicrobiales > Humicultoraceae > JBQTJP01. The sequence continues at coordinate 5,058 of JBOGSE010000255.1, forward strand.
CTCGCCACTGGCGAGCAGCTGCACGCGCGAGAACTGTCCGGCGGCGATCACTTCGCGAACCCCGTGGGTGTGCAACGTCGCGATGATTCTCTCCCATGCGCCGGGTGCGCATCGGTGATAGTAGTCGGCCACCTTTGCCAGCACCGCGGATTCGCCGGCGACCTGCACGCACGCCAGGGACAGCCCCCTGGCCTTGATCGCCGAGGCGATCATCTCGGGGTAGGCGCCGCCCCCCGCCAGCAGACCTATGATTCGGTCTCGGTTTCCCATCGGAGAATGCCCCGGCGACCCTCTCCGGCGGCAACGATGAAATCCACGAAGTGACGCACGTAGGCGCTCGCCTCGGCTTCGGCCTGGAGCGCGTCCACGGCTTTTGCCGGCGCGAGGCCCGACCGATAGAATATCCGGAACGCCCGTCGCAACGCCTCCCTGTCGGCGGGTGGCACGCCGTTGCGCTCGAGGCCGACGGTGTTGAGGGTGCGGACGCGGGCTCGGGCCCCGCTGACGAGCATGTAGGGCGGCACGTCTTGTCCCACGCCCGACATGCCGCCGACCATGACCATCCGTCCGATGTGTACGTACTGATGGATGCCGCAGATCCCGCCGAGGAACGCGTGCTCGTCGATGTGCACCCAGCCGGCGATCTGCGATCCGCTGACGACGGTGACCCCGTCCCCCAGCACGCAGTTGTGGCTGATCTTCACAAACGACATGATGTAGCTGCCGTTGCCGATGCGGGTCTCGTGTCCCTCGCCGGTCGCGCGATCGACGCTCGCGAACTCGCTGAAGACGTTCTGATCTCCGATGACGACCTGCGTGCGTTCGCCGCCGTAGGCGCGATCCTGGGGCCGGCCGCCGAGAACCACATGGGAGGCAAGCTGGTTCTCGCGCCCCAGCGACACGTGGTCGTGAATGACGCACTGGGCCCCGACGATCGTCCCTGCGCCGATGCCCACGTCCCCTTCGACGACCGAGTAGGGACCGATCACCACGCCGTCGGCCAACCGCGCGGACGGATGGATGACGGCCGTGGGGTGGACCTTCGGACCGCGCGTGACGCTACTCGGATCCCGCATCGTCACCCACTCCGACCGCCGTGGCCGGGAGAGGCTGCGCCTCGTCGACGAACGCAAACAGCAGCACGCCCTCGGCCGCGATCTGATCGTCGACCCGGGCCTCCGCCCGCACCTTGAACACCAGGGCGCGCCGGCGCACCAGCTCGACCCGGATGACGAGCTGATCGCCGGGAACCACCCGGCGCCGGAAACGCGCGGCTTCGATGCCCGTCAGATAGGCGTCCCGCCCGCGCAACTCCGGATGCTCGAGGGCCAGACAGGCCGCCACCTGCGCCATCGCCTCGACGATCAGTACGCCCGGCATGACCGGATTGCCCGGAAAGTGGCCCACAAAGAACGGCTCGTTGATCGTGACATTCTTCACACCCGTGATGCTGCGGTCGGGATCGAGGGCGACAATCCGATCCACGAGCAAGAAGGGATACCGGTGGGGGAGCGCGCGTCTGATCTGCTCGATGTCCCGCACGATCTCGCGCTTAGGATCCGGCATCGCCGCCCGCTCCTTCCATGCCCCGGCCATCCACGCGCGCGGCGATCTCCCGGGCAAGCGCCACGTGCAGCGCATGCCCGGCCCGGACCCCGATCACGTGCGCGCACAGCGGCCGACCAAGCAACGAGAGGTCCCCCAGCGCATCCAGAATCTTGTGCCGCGCCAGCTCGTCGGGGAAGCGCGGTTCGTTGATGTATCCGTCGGGCCCCAGCACCAGCGCGTTCGCCAGCGTCGCTCCTCGCGCCAGCCCGCGTGCGCGCAAGGCTTCGGCATCGGCGGCCAGCCCCCAGGTGCGCGCCGGCGCGATGGCGGTCGGATAGTCGTCGCGCCGGGCGTCGAACTCCGCGAGCTGGGGCGGAATTGACGTCCCGTCGGCCGTCGCCAGGTAGGTGAACCGCAGCCCCGCTGCCGGCGCCGCTACAATGATACTTCCGGCAGCGCTCGCCCACACGTGACCGTCGAGGATGATCGGACACCGGGCGGCGTCTACCTCGACGGCCCCTGCCTCTTGCAGGGCGTCTGTGAAGATCCGTGCGCTCCCGTCGCCGGAGGGTAGTTCCTCGTTGTCGATCTCTACCAAAAGGTTGTCGATCCCCAGGCCCCACGCCGCCGAGAGCAGATGCTCGACCGTCGCCACGCGGGCCGTCCGTCCAAGCACGATGCCGCGGGCGGTCGCTGCGACCTCATCGAGCCGGGCCGCAATGGTGGGGGCGCCGTGGAGGTCCACGCGCCTGAACGTCACGCCGCTGGCGGGCGCGGCCGGCAGCAGGCGGGCGCGTACCACTGCCCCCGTATGCAGCCCACGGCCCTCCAGTGTCACGGGGCGGGCAATCGTCCGCTGCGGCACTCCGCTCATCTCGGCCGCATGGCGAGCAGGACCGGGTAGAAGGAGCCCGCGATCGGCATCGTGACGACGGTGACCTCGCGGGTGCCGCTGGGCGGCAGCACGAACGACGTCACCATGCGCTCCTCGTTCGCCTGCAGCAGCCCGAGGTCCAGGACCGCGCCATCGATGAGAAAGAGGCCGCGCGCCGGACCGCCCGCCGCGTGTGCCAGCAACGCCGCGGTGATCTGGCGATCGGTAGGATTCACCAGACGCAGGCGAAACCGGTAGAGCACTCCGTAGTCTCCTACCAGGGGCTCGCCCGAGCGCACATCTTTCAGTTCCGACATCACGCCAAGTTCGCCGATGGTGTATGGCTGATCGGCCGGGACGTCGCGCTTCACCTCAACAAGGGATCCGGGGAAGGTCCCACGGGGATGCGGGAATGCCCACGGCCCGAGGTCCGTGGTCACGGTCCGGTCGAGGAGCCAGGGAAGGCGCACGTTGACCGTGAGATCAATGGGTCCCCCCTCAACCACTTGAAACTGCATCAGGCCGGAGACGAGCGCCTGCGGTGCCAGGGTGTAGGCCGTGAACTCGGTTCTTCCTCTGGGAGGCACTTCGACGATGTAACCGACCCCCGCGGTCAGGGCCAGCAAGAACCTGGTCGTGGCCAGATGTCCGGTGAGGACGGGGTCCGGTGCGGGACCAGCAAGGCCGCTGAGATAGTGGACGCGCGCCCGGGCGGCCCCCGGATTGCTGAGGCTGATCTTCAGAATACGCGACTGCGACGGCGTACCGTTCAGATGATGGAAGAGCAGGCGCGCCGGGTGGTCGGCGCTCAGCGTCTCGTTGAACAAGAGGCCGTTGGATGTGATCGTTTCCGGCCGGTTGCTCACCAGCAGCCGGTTGGGATCGGCCAGCCGGATGGGCGCATTCGTGACGGCAACCTGCACGGACCCGTCGACCGGTCCGGCGAAGGGGCTGGTGATGCGCACAGCCACGGGCACCGACAGCGACGTGCCCGCCGCCATCGGCGCATCGACCGGTACGGCCGCCACGGCCGTGCTTGCGCCCGGCTCGAGTCGAACGATCTGACGCACGCGCCGCTCTATGGCTTCGCGGATGAGCTCCGGCGGCGCGGGAGATCCCGTGACGATGACCTCTGCCGAGGGCGGAATCACGCCGGCTGGGGCGCGCACCGCGACGGCGACGGACGTCTGGTATGGACCGAGCCGCAGGCTGACCGAGGTGCCGCCCAGACGCCGACCCACCACGCGCAGCGCGCCCTGGGCGAGGTGCACCCCCGCAATCCGCGCGTCGAATCCGCCCAGCGTGACGGCCCCCGGTGTAGGCGTCGTCACCGTCGCATAGCCCACGCCACCGGGCGAGACCACGACCTGGGATGACGAGACCGCAATGGGTGGCACCGCGAGCGCTTGCTCCAGCGCGGCGGCCCATCGGCCGGCGAGCGATGCCGGAGTGGTCTCCTCACGCCCGGCATCGGCCGCGGTTGCCGCCAGCACCACCTGACCATCAACAACTAGCTGCGCCACCTTCCCCCGGTCGTCCACGGATACCGCCACGGGGCCGATGAACGCGCGACGCAGGCGGCGCTCAGCCGCCTTCAGGCGTGCCCGTGCCCCGGCGCCAAAGAGCCGCGCTACGGGCCTGCCCCGCACACGCAACTCGGCTCCGTCGGAAGGGTTCGCCATCCGCACCACCACGACTTCGCCCGGAAGCGTGCCCGCGGCGCCGAGTGCGGCGTCAACCGGGAGAACTGTGGTGGCTAGGGCGAAGGCGATCAGGGCAGCGCGGCCCTTCATTTCGGGCTCCGGGGGCGAGGCCGGCGCGGAGCACGCGGTGCGGCTTTGGCCTCCAGGGCATCCACTCGTTCGATGAGTTCCGGCACGCGCCGCAGCGCGGCCTGAAGCCGCAATTCTTCATGATGGTCGCGGGCGTAGGCTCCGGACACGGTCGCGCCCGCCGGCACATCTTTGGCGATGACGGCCCTGCCCAACACCCGGGCGCCCGCCCCGATCGTCCGATGATCGGCCACGCCGGCCTGCCCGGCCAGCAGAGCCCCAGGCCCGATGGTCACACTTCCAGAGATGCCCACCTGTGCAATGATGATGACCCCCTCGCCAATCGTCACGTTGTGGGCCACCTGCACGAGGTTGTCGATCTTCGTGCCCCGGCCGATGCGCGTCTCCCCCAGCGTCGCGCGATCCACCGTGACATTCGCACCGATCTCGACGTCGTCTTCAATCACCACGCGCCCCAGATGCGGGATCTTGAGATGCACGCCGTCTTCGGCGGCATAGCCAAATCCGTCGCTGCCGATCACGGTGCCGCCGTGGATGATGACGCGGTCCGCGATCATCGTGTCCGGGTAAAGCGTGACGTTGGGATGCAGGAGACAGTCGACGCCGATCCGCACGCGCGGCCCCACCGTCACCCCCGCGAGTAAGGCGGTCCGGTCCCCGACGGCGGCCCCGGCCTCGACCACCACGAGTGGCCCGAGCGTGACGTCGCGCCCCACATGGGCATCCGGCGCGACCACGGCGGTCGGGTGAATGCCTTCGCCCGCGCGCGGGGCAGGCGCGAATGCCCCGAGCACCCTGGCAAACGCCGCCCTGACATTGTGGGCCCGTAGCGCCGGCTTGCGGACCGCAGGCGCGGCGCTGCCAATCAGCAGCGCGCCGGCCGCCGAGGCCTCGGCGTCGGGCAGCCGCCGCGGATCCGCGACCAGCACGATGGCTTCGTGATGCGCGTGCGCGAGATCGGTGACAGCGCGAATCTCGATCTCGCCCGAACCGGACAGGTCGGCGCGCGCGAGGCGCGCCAGGTCCGCGAGCTTCATGCCATGGCTCTCCGCGGCCGCCGAAGGCCTACTTCAGCCGGTCGATGACCTCCTGGGTGATATCGATCGTGGTGCCGGCCTTGCTGTAGACTACCGGGCCCTTCACAATGACGCCGCGCAGACGCTTCTCGTTCACCACCTGCTGAATCACATCGCGAATTTCCTTGTTCAAATTCTGCTCGAGCTCGATCCGGAGTCCCTGCAACTCCCGAAGATACTGCTGGCGACGCGCCTCCAGGTCCTCCTTGGACAGCTGCGACACGAGCAGCTGGAGGTCGGTCGTCATGGCGCGCTCGCGGTCGTCGATCTCCTTTTGATAGCGCAGGGCTTTGGCGCTCTCGGTCAAGATCCTCCGGCTGTCGACCAGCCCCACGCGCCCGGTCGCGCAGCCCGCCATCACGACGGCGGCGAGCACGACCACCGCCACGGCCGCGGGTCGAGGGCATCGGATCGCAGGACGCCAGGTCGACCGCATCGCGCGTGGTCCGTTACGGACGCCGCATCCTGGCCATCACGGCCTTGGTGAGATCCACCGCGTCGGTGCTGGCCACGGCCCGCGTGAGCACGACGTCGATCCTGCGCTCCTGCGCCACGCTGGCGATTTCGATCTTGATCTCGGCCAGCACGCTGTCCTCGAGCCGAATCCGCTGCTCTTGCACCGCCCGCATTTCGGCCTGCAACTTTGTGCCTTCTGCCTGCACCTGACGCGCGTACTGCTCCTGCGCCGCACGCAGCTGTTCTTCGGTTCCGCCGACCAGGAGCTTCCGCCGCTCTTCGAGCGCCTTGTGCAAGGCTGCCTCGCGCGTCTTGGCCTCCGCCTGAAGCTCGGCGCGCATTTCCGCCTGCCGTGCTTCGATCTTGGTCGCGGCTTCGTCTTCGAGGGATTTGATGAGGGTCTTCAACTGGGCCTCCGCCTCGCCGCTTCGGGCTTTCTGAAACTCATCGAGGCCCTTGTCCAACGCCTGTGCCTTGACCCTGATCTTCGCATCGCGCTCGCGCAGCATCCGGTCGGCGTCCTCGGAGAGCCGCTTGCCTTCTTCCTCGTTGGTCACGCCGACCACGTCTGCCTTCAAGCGCAGATTGAGCATGGGCAGCCGGTACTCGGCCATCGTCGCGATCTCAAACTTCTCGAGCTCACGCTGGAGCTCGTCGCGCCTGGCTTCGATGGACTTTTGGAGATCGGCGTTGAGCGCACGTTGACGGTCCGCGAGTTTCCCCTCCTGCTCGGCCTTCAGATCGGCAACGAACGCTTCGAAGCGTCGCTTGGTCTGCTCTTCAAGCGCCGTGACCTCGGCCTGTAGCGCGGCGAAGAGACGGTCTCCTTCGGCCTGCAGCGTTGCCTTGATGTCCACGCCGGCGGCCGGTGGCACCGGCGGGGGCAGCGGGTTGTTCAGACGAATCTGCAGCGTATCGAGCCTCTTCAGCAGAGCCTCGAGCTCGGGCCAGCGCCGATGGGACCGCAACACCGCCTGCATATCTACGACCGCGACGTTCTCGCGTGCGGGGGTGACCTCGGCGCCCGGCGTCGACGTTGGGACCGGGCGCGCCGCCCCGCCCCCTCCACCGGGCCTGCACCCGGCGGTCATCGTCAGCGCGACCAGGAGGAGCCCGATCGCCAGGTGACGCGGCATACTACTTGTTGCCCTTGATCTGTTTGATGACGGCCTCGGTCAAGTCGGTGCCGCCGTAGAGGACGACCGAGCGGTCGAGCACGACCGTGACCCCGGCCTGTTTTGCGACGGTCTCGACGGCGGTGCGCAACTCCTTGTCGAGTCCCCCGAGCAGATCGTTGCGCTTTTCTAAGATCTGCTGTTGAAGCTGGCGATCAAGCTCCTGGCGCTGAAACGCGGTCAACCCCTTGCTGCGTTCCTGGAATTCGCGCTGCTTGGCCTGAAAGAACTCCTGGAGCGCGCGCTCCGAACTTACTTTGCGCGGATGATTGTTGAGCGCCACCTGCATCTCAACGTATCCGACGGAGAATGACTGTCCCAACGCGGGCGCCTGCCGCACAAAAAGCACGCCGGCAACGGCAAGGACGACCACAAGCCCAACGGCGACCGCGATCTTTCTGGCATCAACACGCATCTGATTCCCTCCCTTCGACGCCTCTGTCAACTCTTACGATACTTTACCATGTCAACCCCACGCGAGGGCGAACGCTCACAGGTTGCTCACAACCCGCAGCCAGACCACGCCGCGGGACGTCGCCACTCCCTCCCACGACAGGAATTCGTTGAGCCGGTAGGTCAGTGTTCCTTCCACCGTACCGCTCTGGACGAAGTAGGCGCCCCGCATTGTGAGATCAGGAGACAACCGGTAGGTGAGAAATGTTTCCTGGTCCTCGCCCGTCATGTGCGCCTTGATCCCCACGGCGACCTCGGGGCTCACGTCGATGCGCAGCCCCAGGGCCCAGCGGAACGCCAGCGTCGAGGGGAAGAGCGAGAGCTCCACAAACGGCTCCACGCCTCCGAACGCGCGCCCGAGCTGCGCCCGGATATCGGGGGGCGGCGCCTGCGTGCCGATGTTCAGACGGGCTTCGATCCTCCCCCGGTAGAGCGTGGAGTCCGCCAGCACGGTGATGAGCGCCACCTCCGCGACCTGAAGCACGGGACGCGCGACGATCCCGTACTCCCGCACCGGTGGATAGGCGGCGAGCCGCGTGGCAATGATCGCCTCGAACCGCGCACGATGAGCGGCGACGAAGACCACGGGAAGGCCGCGGAGCAACTCCGCCATCGAGACGACCTGTGGCGCGTGCGGCTCAAGAAGCACGAACGGAATGGAAGACGAGCGGAAGCGGACGCCGATATCCCGCACGACACGCGCGTCGCGGCTGGCAATCGTCATGACGAGACGCGCGGCGGGCGCGGTTTCGATCCGGCCGACGCCGGTGAACCCGGTGGCGGCTCCCTCAACGAGTTCGGTGATGCGACGCTCGACGATCGGTCCGGCCCACTCGAGCGCCTCGACCGGCAGGCCAAACATGAGACGGCGGATCTCCGGCATGACCGGCTGGAGGGTTTCCGCCACCAGCGGCCGTGCGTCCTGATGGATCCCCTCGAAGGCGGTCGCGATAGGGACATCGCCGAGGATCGGCGGCCGCGGTTGCACGCGGACGACGACTGTGGTGGTCGCGCCGGCCTGGAATCCCAGGGCCGTCACGCGGTACCCACTGATGACACGGTCGACGACCTCGCGCAGCACGCCGCTCAGCGCCGCCTCCTGTCGCGCGACGACTTCGCTGTCACGCCCGATGAGGAGCCGCTCAGCCGCCGTTCCTATCGACTCGGCAAGACGGCGCACGATAAGGGCATGCGGGGCGCCATCCTCGACCGTCAGGCTGACCTCGACCCGCTGCACCGGGTCTGCGGCCTCCACCCGCAGCGGCGCCATGGCCAGCAGCAAGACCAGGGTCAGGGGGATGGCCCATCGCGACAGATCGCGCCGCGAGCGGCGCCTCCGGGAAACGGCAGGGCCGCCGCGCGCACCCGCGCCGGCCGCGTGGCCTAGAAGGGGTGTCCGATCGTCAGCCAGGTCTGTCGTCCCTCCGGCCCAAACGCGAGGTCGATACGGATCGGCCCTACGGCGGTGCCCACGCTGATGCCGACACCGGCGCTCAAATGGAAGTTCGACGTCGAGATCGGCGAGGTGCCCACATCCACATAGATAGCGCCGGTGAAATTCTGGAGTTGCCGTGCGACGAACCCCAACGGCGCGCGCACCTCCACGTTGACGAGCGCCAGGCTGTTCCCCCGCAGTCGGGCGTAGGGAGCGCCGCGGAGCGTCGACGGACCGCCGGCGAAGAACTGCTCCTGGATCGGCAGATCGCCGTGGCTGAGTCCCAGGATCGTCCGCCCAACGAGCACCGTTGAGCCCCCGAGGGGAAAGTACCGCGTGTACTCGGCCGAGTACTTGAGGAACGAAAAGTCTCCCAGGCCCGGAATCCCGGCGTCAAGGGAGAGGCTCACGCGCTCACCCTTCGTGGGTGTGAGTCGCGAATCGCGCCCATCCCGTATCCCCACCAGCGTGAGGCCCACGGTGCGGCCCGGCGTGAACCGGCTCGGCCCCGGCCTGGGACAGGCCGGGTCGTCGGGATTACTGCACAGCGCAGCGTTGGGATCGAGCGGAAGTGGAAACAGGAGGGCGCGCTCGGAGCGCAGACGGATCGAGACCGTCGTTTGCGGGTCGAGCGGCCGCGCGAAGACGATCGCGCTTCCCAGGCGATCAATGTTGAATCGCGATATGAGCGTGCTGCCGCTGTACTCGAGCTCGGTCGACGTGCTCTGATACAGGGCGACTTCCATGGCCGTATTCAGCGCGTCGAAAAACGGCTCGCGAAACGTGATCAGGAAGTTGCTCGGCGCCGGGCCGAGCAGGTTGGGTGCGCCCCGCTCACCCAGCCCGCGCTCGTACCGCACCGTGATGGACTGGTTGCGGCCCTGCCAGTTCTTCTCGCTATATTCGATCAGGCCGACGATGCCGGTTCGGTCGCTGTAGCCGAGGCCGAAGCGTGCTTGCTGCGTGCGCTGCTCCTTGAGCTCGATCTCTACGATGACCGCTTCGGGGGTGCTGCCGGGCCGGGGCCGCGCCTGGACATTCTCGAAGAGCTCCAGCGCCACCAGACGCTGGAGATCACGGTTCAGCTCGTTGATGTTGAAGACACGGCCGGGACGCACGAGCATGTTGCGCTCGACGACGAACCGCTGTGTCTTGACGAGCCCCTTCCACTCGACGGCTTCGACCTTCCCCTCAGAGATACGCAGCCGCAGCTTCGTCCCGCCATTGGCCGTGACCCCGATGTCGACCACACGGGCCAGTACGTAGCCTCGTTCTTCATAGAGTTTCTCAATCGCGCGCGTTCCATCGCGCAGGCGCACGATATTGAGCACCTGGCCGGCCGGAAGGTTCAGGGCCCGCTGGATATCTGCTGTCGGAATCGCGGTATTGCCCTCAATGCTGATCTCGGTAATCTCCGGGTTTTCGACGATGAGGAACGCAATACGGACGCCATCGCGGGCCGGTTCAATGCGCACGTTGGCGTCCGCGAACCAGCCGGTCGCCAGAATCGCCGCGACATCTGCGCGCAAGCGCTCCTGGGAGAGAAACTCGCCGACGCGCACGCCGATCGATTCGAGGATGACGGATTCGGGCACGCGCTCGAGCCCTCGCAGGACAATCTCCACGATTCGCGGCAGCGGCGTGGGCGACGGCTCGGGTGTCGGAGATGTCGCGGGAGAGGGAGCCGGCGCAGGCGAGGTCGCGGGTGAAGGCGCCGGGGTCACTCCTGGGGCAGGACTGGTCGCCGGCGTGGGGCTGGTTGCCGGTGACGGTCCGGGCGTCGGAGAAGGTGCCGGGGTGGTCCCGGGCGTCGGTTGCGGCGTGGGTGTGACCGGCGGCGTGGGTGTTGGCTGCGGCGAGGGGACCGGTGTCGGTGTAGGCTGCTGTGCCGCGGCCGGGACAAAGATTGACGGCAGCGGGATCGACGCGACTGCGAGTGAGACGAGCAATAGGGCAAGTATGTGGCTCCGGCAGAAACGCCAGCGGACGGGCAACATCCTCCTCCTTCGGCTGAAGAAGCGGTAGTGGCGACCGGGCCGTTGCCGCGGGGCGACCGGAAGTCGGCCTGCCCGCGTGGTCGCACCCGCTCAGGCTACCATCGCGCGCGCACGGAGCGCAACCCCACGCCCCGGCGCTCCAGCGTTGCGCGAGCGCCGACGCACCGCGCGGGTGTCGGACGCTACTGGTTGGTCGCGCGGCGGAGCGAGCGCTCCGTCGCGAGGACCAGGTCGATCAGCTCCGCCTCGCTGAGCAGCGCGGAGCTCTCCGAGACCGTCGGAGGAAGGGCAGCCGCCGCAGGGACCTCTGGCCGGCGCGGCGCAGGCTGTGCCGCGGTCGGTCGGACAGGCGCCGGCGCACCGGCCGGCCGGTCCACCGCGCGCTCCACGGTCAGCGGCGACGCCGGGATTCGAACCATGACCTGAACGGCCACCGGAACGGTCACGGTTCGTTCCAGGGCCTGGGGAGCCTGCACGAGGCGCAGCATTGAGTCATTACCGCCCGAGAGTGTGACGATCGGGTGTGGGGAGACCTCTCCGGCTGCCGCGGTGCTCCAGGCGAGCGGTCCGAAGGGATGCGACAGTGCAATCGTCGCAACGATGGCCACGGCCACCGCGACCGCGGCGAAGGGCCCCAGCCTCTGGCCGGCGCGCACCGGCATCGTGTCGGCGTGTCCGGTGCCGAGGTCGCGTGCCCGATGGACTTCGGCTTCGGCTATCAGGAGCGTCAAGATCCCACGGGCCTGCTCGCCATCTTCAACCTGCCGTCTGGCGCGCGCCAGCCAATCTTCCGCAAAGGTGATGCGCCTGGTCAGGACTGTTCGCTGATCATCCATGGCCTGCTCCTCCACTCGCCGCTCCACCTCTAATATCCAGGGGCGCGCTGTGGTTGGTGCATCCGTTCGAGCTGCAGCAAGCCCCGCAGGTGGTCGATCGCCTGCTTCTGCAACCGGTAGAAATGGGACAGGCTGATGTCGAGCTCTTGAGCGGCCTGGCGCGGCTCTCTGGCCTTCACCACCGCCGTGAGCACCGCGCGCTCACGCGGGGGCAGGCGATCGATGACCGCCAGCACATGAGCCACCAGCGCCCGGTCCTCCACGCCGTTGAGCGCAGAGGCGGTGGCCGAATCGGTGAGGCGGGCCAGCGGCGAGGTCTCGTCTGGAGTTGCCAGGGCCTGATCGAGGGAAATGTCGACGCGAATCCGATCGAGCGCGTTGAGCACCCGGCCCCGGATCCGATATGTCGCGAACGTGGAGAAGCGTACGCCGCGCCCCGGATCAAAGCGCTCCACCGACTCGATCAGGCCCACGCAGCCTTCCTGAATCAGATCCATGACTTGGGACTCAGGCGGCCGCAGCCCCATGACGATCTTGAAAACCAGCGGCTGGTAGGCCTCGATCAGGCGCTGGCGGCTGCCAAGATCGCCGCTCGCTCGAAACACCCGCCAGAGTCCCGATTCCTCTGCCGGCCGCAGGAGCGCCACACGCTGGAGTTCACGCAGATAGTCTTCAAACATTCCCACAGGCCTCCGGTATGCCCGGACCGATCGGAGCGGTTCGACCCGCCCGTGCCAAGTCCTGTCGAGGGCTCAAAAGCGCGCGGAGTACCAGAAGACCGCTTCGCGGCGACCTTCCGAATCCAGACGCAGTGACAACGTCCAGTTCCGGGAGAACCGATATTCCAGACCCGTCACCCACAGGGGCCGCGCCGCGAAGTTCGTGGACACCGTCCAATACAGATCGTTGAGCAGCAGCCGGCCCGCCCGCAGCGCCAGGGGCCGCTCGAAGTCGTACTCGATCACGAGTTCATCCAGCCCGATCGCCCGTCCGATGCCCAGGCTCACCTGCCCGAACAGCAGGCGCCCTATCTGCGCGCGGAGCGCGCCTTCCACGTCGCCGGCCAGCAGCCGCGAGAGTCCGGCCTGCTGGCCGAGCAGCGAGAGGATCTCACGCCGCGGAAGGTCCGGCTCGGACGTCAAATCGAGGACGAGCGCGTCCGGGGCAACCCCGCGAACGGTGAGAATGATGCGGGTCGCGCCCACGTTGGTTTCGGCCTGAGCAAAGATGCGCGGCCGTACGCCCTGAGGGGGCAGGAAGGTCGCCGTGCCTTCGCGCAGGTCGAAGGTCGTTCCCAGCGCAGAGATCTTGCCGGGCTGCGCCGCCACGGTCCCTTCGAGCGTCGGCGCGCGCGGCGTGCCGGTCAACAGCACCGCGCCGCCGGGTTGAAGCGCGAACCGCAGTCCGCCGACGCGCACGGCGAGGTCAGGACCGATGTCAAACCGGATCCCGCGAAAGACCACGGGCAGCCGGGAAGGTGTCCCGCCGACATCGGCGGCCACGCTCACGGTGCCATTCGAGACCGCGATGTTGCCCTCCAGCGTGGGCGGACGCCGCGGATCGCCGAGCGTTCCCCAGGCGCGCAACGTGCCGGCCGCGCGGGCCTCGATGTGCGGCGGCGCGACGACGCGCAGATCGCTCCCCGTCAGGACGAGCGGCGCCTCCTCCGGCACGACCAGTCCCACCGTGAAGGCAGACTCGGAGCGGGGGAGCGGGGCGAGACGCAGCGCACCTTCGAGCCTGGCGACGCCGCCGCCGAGTCGCGCCGTCGCCTCGGCCACACGAATCGTGGACTCGTCGAAACGCACATCGAGCCGCAACGCCTCGATCGGCGTTTGCAGGCCCTTGATGCGCACGCGGCCGTCCTGAACCTGCACGCGGCCTTCGACCCGCGGCGCACGCGGAGTCCCCCCGATGTGCACTTCGCCCTCGACGGCGCCGACCGCCTCATCGATCCGATCGGACGCCAGACGCAGCAGCCCGAGATTGACATCCGCGAGCGTGAAGCGCAGATCGATCGGCCGGCTCTCGTCGAAGCGAAGCAACGCCGGGTTGAATGGGACCGATCCTGAAGCGCGGAGCTTGTGGCCGTTCTGCACCAACAGCGCCTGCTGCAACTGCAGGAGTCCATCGCGATAGAAGGCGTTCGCGACCAGCGAGTCGAAGGTCGCGCCCTCCATCCCGCCGCCTCTGATCTCTGCCGCAAACCCGATCTCGGGCGATCCCAGCGTGCCGGTCAGCTGCGTCGTGAAGTTGAGGCGACCCAGCAGCGGCCGCCGGAGGCGAAAGAGCGGCCTCAGGATATCCAGATCCAGATCATTCCCGCTGACCTCGATCTGGCTCTCGCCCCGCAGATTCAGGCGTCCCTCGGCGCCGATGAGCCCGCGCAATGGCCGCACCTGAAACTCTTCAATCGTCACGCTTCCTTCGCGCAGGGTCAGATCGACGTGCCCTTCCTGCAGCTGGTGGTCACCGAAGCGTCCGTCGCGGAGCCGGAGATCCAGCCGGGCGGCCGGATTGGCCAGCGGCCCCTCCAGAGTCGCCAGGCCGGAAATCGTGCCGTCCAGCGGCATTCCCAGGCGGACGTCTGCCAGACCGAGCAGGGTCGAGAGCCGCCCGTCGGTCACTGTCGCAGCCAGGCTTGTCCGTGGCGGACCCGCCAGGCTGATGTTCCCTGTAATCTCATACCGCTCGCTGCGCAGCTGCAGCGCCAGCGGGTCGAGGTGCAGCGTGCGCGCCTCCCACCGGACGTTCCCTGTCGCGTGATCCAATCTGATCCCATTGATTGCCAGATCGGTGGAGGTTGCGGTGGCCGCGATCCGGGGCGCGGAGGTCGGCCCGGTGATCCGGCCGGAAAGATCCACGTGCCCGTCGGTCCGTATCGCACCAAGCGGTAGCAGGGTGAGATCGCGCAGGTCGAATCGCGTCGCCTTCACGCCGAGGTCCAGCCCGGTGCGGCGGTCGATCGTGCCCGAGAGCTCGACGGCAGACGCGCGCCGCCTCAGCGACGCTTGCTCCAGCGTCAGGCGGATCCCATCGGAGCGGAATGAGGCCGTCGCCTCATCGACGGTCTGCCCCTCGATCGTGCCGTCCTGCAGGGTGATGGAGCCGGCAACCGATGGACGCGCGGGAGGCCCTTCGAGATGAATGCGACCCTCCACGGAGCCCGTCACCGCAAAGGGCAGCCCCGCCACGGTTGCCAGCGTCGCGGCCGATCCCCGCTCGGTTTCCAGCGTGAGCGCAAGATGGGCCGCCGGTGCCCACCGTACGTCGCCGGTGGCCCAGTAGCGTGATCGACCCGATCGTGCGGTGAACGCTGCAATGTCGAGACGCCCCGATCGCAGTCCGATCCGGCCCCCGGCGGTGTCGAACTTGAGACCTCCCAGGCGGCCCCTCACCACCTGAATATCTCCCAGGAGGACCGGCGCCGCGAGCGTACCACGTATCTGTCCCTTGGCATCGAGCCGGCCCCCCAGGCCTATGTCTGCGGAAATTGCGGGGAGCGCGGCGAGATCCACGCCTTCGGCGTGCCCGGCTAATGCGAGCGCCCCGCGGGGCGAGATCTCCCCCCTCAGGTACGCCACGGTACTCCCCTGCTGCGCGCGCGCCTGGTGGACGGCGACGCCCGTCCGGTCGGATGTGAACGCGGCATCGAGTGCATCGAGCGCCATCCCGTCGATCCGGGTCTTCGTCAGGCTGCCCTGCCCGCTGACCGCCACATCGCCTCCACGTCCGCGCGCGGTGAAGGAGCCGGTGACGCGGCCATCGGCCTCGCGCAGGGCCTGGGGGACCGAGGGCGAGAGCGCCGCCAGGCGGGACGCATTCACCTCGCTGACCTGCATATCAACGAGGAACGATGGCGATCCGAGCGACCACCAGGCGTTGGCGCTCACGTCTCCGCCGGCGGTGCGGCCCACCCCGGCGATGCTGAGGGTCTGGCCGAAGAGCGAAAATGATCCGGAAGCGCCGTCGAACGCGTGGTTGTCAATCACCCCACGGAACCCGGCGACCCGGCCGTCGATCCGCGGCGTGGTCTCGACGAACCCGATGATGCGGGCCTCGCCGGAGGCGACGCCCGCGACACGCATCCGCGCGGACGGGAAGACGAGACGCCGAAGCGTGGCGAGGTCCATGCCCGAGGTGCGCACGGCGAGATCCATCCGGGTGTCGTCGTAGAAGCTGACCTCGCCTCGCATCTCCACCGGCGATCCGTTCACTCTGCCACGCAGGCCCGCGGTGCCCAGCGATTGATTTGACACCGTGATCGTGCCGTTGACGCCGGTCAGGACGGTGCCGCGCTTGGGCACGACCGCGCTCCCGTCGCGGAAGACAATCCGGCCCTGATAATCGATGGCCTCGCGGTCGGCCCGCGCAGTGCGCAGCACGTGCATCGCCGCGTCAAACTGGCCCCCGGTGATGTGAAGCACGGGCGTGATGGCCAAATACGGGCCCCAGACGCCGGCGTCCGCGCCGGTCACGCGGACATCCAGGTCGAAGGTGCCGGTCGACCCGTTGTAGGTCCCCCGCAGCCGCGCAGGGACCCGCCGGTGACCGCGCTCTTCTACAAAGGACGCGCGCAGCGCGACACGAGGAACCGCGGCAAAATCGGCCGTGACATTGATGTCTTCGAACAGTGCCTCAAACGTCTTGGGCGCGATGCGGTGCCGGTCGGCGAGCGTGACGGTGCCGTTTGCGATCATGACCCGCCCGGTAAACGCCCCGGCCACTTTCGCTCCAGGAACATACGGGGTCAGACCGCCGATATTCCACACACCGGCCACATCGCGCGCGGCGATCAAGGCCGGCTCCTCGAGGACGACCTGTGAAAGGCTGGCGGCGGCCCCCCGCCCCGTCCACAGGTTGCGCGCGAGCGTGAAGGGGTCGAGATGGAGTATCATGCGCCGCACTTTCAGAATCGCGGGAGGCGGGGGACCCGCTTGCGGGTCCGGCGGCGTGCCAGGCGCCGGCGGCGGCGGTGGCGCGCCCCAGACGATCACGTCCTCGAGCACCAGACCGCTCCAGGGATTCCCGCTCATCCGGCCGGTGGTGACTTCGCGGCCCAAGGCCGCGCTGACGGCGGTGATGGCCATGTCGCGGGCGCGCTGCGACAACGCGACCACTGTCCAGGTGAGCGCGCCCGCAATCGCCACGATGGCGATGAGAAGTGCGAGGAGCGATAGTCGTCTCGATCTCAACGGTCAGGCCCCTTCGGTGGGCCAGGCCGCTACCGGGCGTCGACGGTAATCGGGACCTGGACGCGCCCGCGAATGACCCATGGGGTCGGCGTGCGCACGCGTGTCGCCCGGGCGGCAGTACCACCGGTTGCATCTGGAAAACGCGCGGCGCCAGGAATGAGTTCCACGATAATGTCGGTGTTGCGGTCTCGATCCACGAATGCCGAGAGCTGATCGGCCGCAGAGCCGACAGGCGGCTCGGGGGGCTCCAACGTCAGCAGCGCGGGCAGGCCCTGTTCGGGCGTCGGCCGGCCACCTGCGCGCACAAGCACGGTCGCGCCACCCGCCGGAAATCCCTCGGGCACCGCGATCTCGATCGTGCGTGTCTCGGGCGTGCCCTGGAACGGGCGGACCGTCACCCGGACGCCGATGGTATCTCCGCGGCGCACTCGTGTGCGGTCCACGTCGGCTTCGATCACCGCCGCCGTCTGCCGGCTCTGCTGCACCTCGACCTCGATCGTGACGTCGACGGGCGTCGTGCGGATGAATTCGTTGCTGAACAGGAGGCGCAATCCTTCAGGGAGCTCGAGCATTGCCGCCGATCCCACGTCGCGCGGATGATAGAACACGTTCTCACGAACCACGACGCTGTCCAGCCCGCGTCCGCGGAGGGTCAGGCGAACCCGCGCGGTGCCCTCGCCCACCCGATCCAGCGCACGATCGACCGCCTCGAGCGCAGAGATCAGCGCCAGCAACGGTCCCAACTGAGGATCCCGCACGATCCGCGTGCCGACGGTGACGGTGCGCCCCCGGTCTCCATCGCGCACGACGGCGCGGATCCCGACCATCGGCGGCAGGGTCCCGACGCGTCCCCCAATCCCCGCGCGCCGATCTTCGCTGATGATGCCCACGGGCGCGCCGGCCGATCCGATCTTGAACGGAAACGATGCACTCTGGACGACCTCATGGATGACCGCGCCGGTGAGGAGATAGCCTGTGCGGCCGCGGTTGAGGAACGGATGGCCGAATGCCAGCAGCGTATCCCCCTGGCGGTATGTCAGCGTGCCGATCGAGAGCACGTTGAGATCGCCGCGGATGAGCTGCACCCCGACGGCGCTGCCGGGCACCAGGTCGGGCCGCGCATCGGTGGAGCCGCCCGAGGCCCCCGCGATCGGGGTGACGCCGAGCGGCGCAAGCTCCGCGCCGAGCAACTGGGCGGCACGCGGGCCGACCCCAGAGACGAGGAGCGGGATCGCGAGCGGGACCATGGCGATGGTCCCCGGGGCGCTGCGTTCGAGGGATCGGGCCCCAGCGAGGCTCGAAGCGATCGCGACCTCGTCGATGCGCCGCCCCGCGACGTACACCGGTTCCGGAAGTGCGCGACGTTCAATGCCGCGGTGCTCCGCGCGTGCACCGGGCAGGACTCGCAGCATGCTCTCAATCGGCGTGACGAGCCCCAGCGAGTGATCCGCAAACGCCCACCCAAACCCGATCGCGCCCACCAGCCGGCCATTGACGAACACCGGGCTGCCGCTCATGCCTGCCGCGATCCCGCCGGTCTTCTGGATGAGTGGTCCAGACGCCCGCACGAGAATCAGATCCCCGGATGCCCCGGCGCCAGGGATGACGGAGAGGACTTCGACATCGAAGGATTCGACGGCCGTCCCGCGCACCACGGTGCGGGCGATCCCGCGCATCTTCGGACGCACCTCCGCGGTGGGCATCCACGGGGAGGTGGCCGCGGCGGGCAGGGTGCCAAACCCCAGGACCACCAGGAGTGCGCAGGCGAGGGTGACTCGACGCATCCTACTTATCGGTGTGCCCAAAAAGAGACGTGCCGAAACCACGGCTACCGCACCACGATGGGGACCCGTTCGCCGCCTTGGACGACCCACTCTGTTCTCACGCTGCGTCCTGCCGGCACGTCGAACCGCGTAAAGTCCTGTGCCGTGGTGGGGAGCCCAAACGGCAAGATGCGGACGGCGAGATCGGTATTCCGTCCGAAGTTCTCAAACAGCCGCAGCGCATCGTCCAGCGAGCCCACACCCCACGGCACCGGCTCCGCGGTCAGCAGCCCGGCGAGCTGCGACTCGACGGGGACGCCGGGCGCATCTATGCCGGCGCTGCGCACCACCACGACCGCGGGGCCGCGCGGGAAATCCACGGGAACCGGGATCTCGACAACGCGCGTCACGGGACGCTCTGCGAGGTAGGGCTGGAGCACGACGCGCACGCGCAGAACCCCGCCGGGGCTGACCTCTCTGGAGGCGACGGCCGCCTCCACGATCGACGCCGTGACGCGCCGCTTGGTCAGCGACGTCTCTACCGTAAGATCGAATGGCGTGAGCGCGCGAAGATCATTGTAGAACGCGAGTTCCATCGCGTCCACAACGTCGAGCACCGAGGCCGTCGCCACGTCACGGGTGCTGAAGAACATGTTCTCGCGCACGATCGGCGCATTCAGCCCCTTCGCGCGCAGCGTGAGCTTGACCGTGGCCGTCCCTTCACCGGGACCCTGGTTGCGGGCGAGTTCGGTGGCGGACAGCGCCACGAGGGGTGCAAGCGCCCGCGCAAGGTCGCGGCGGCGCACCATCTGAGCGCCCTTCTGGATGCGGACGCCTGTGTCGAGATCGGTCACGATGACCCGCAGGTTGAACAGCCGCGGGAGGGGGCCGAGCGTCCCCCCGACCGCGGTGCCGCGATCCTGCTCGGCGACACCGACCATCGCACCGAGATTCGTCATCTTGAACGGACGCTGAATGGAGCGGACGACCGAGAGGACTTCCGACGCCGTCAGGATGTACTCGACGTCGCCCTGGTTTTCCCATGGATGGCCGCAGGCGAGAATCCGGTCACCGACCCGCACCGCGACGGTGCATACACCGCCGAAGTCGAAGTCTCCGCGAACGGTCTCGATCCCGATGGTGCTGCCCGGCACGATGGGCTGCGCCACGAAGTCGCGGCGTCCGCCGTGGCCCTGCAGAATCTCATGGCCCAGCGGTTCGATGATGCCGGCAAGCAGACGGGTCGCGCGGGGGCTGAACCCGCGCGCGAAGGTCGCCACCGCGGGCGTGGCGACCGCGATGTCACCGTCCGGATACTGCGCGGCAAGCCGTCGCGCGGCCAGCGGGGATGCGACGACGGCGACGCGATCAAAGCGGCGCCCGCCGATCTCGACCGGCCGCGACGCGTGGTACACGGTCGGCCCGGCCGCGCCGGTCGGCTTTCGTTCGAGCACCTTCAGCATGTCCTCGATCGGCGTTGCCAGGGCGACGTCGCGCCGCGGCGCCTGCCAGTTGAAGGACGCGGAGAGCGCTCCGATCAGCCTCCCGTTAATGTAGAGGGGACTGCCGCTCATCCCGGCGGCGCTGCCCCCGGTCTTCTCTGTCAGCGGCCCGAGCATGCGGAACATGATGAGTTTCTCTGCCGTGATCGGGCCGAAGCCCCATTGGAGAATATCCATCACTTCGAACTGGAACTCCTCGACCCGCTGCCCGGAGATGACGGTCTTGCCGACGCCCCGCATGCCCGGTCTGACCTCGTTGAGAGGCATGATGGCCGGTGCCGGCTGCGCCATGCCGGCGGCCGGAAAGGCCAGCACGGCCACAAGTGCGAGCATCTTGAGTCGAACGCTCACGCGCGGTCCCTCCTCATACGGGGGCAAGATAGAAGGGACGGGGATGCCCCCCGTCCCTGTGAGTACGTTCGTAGGTCAGGAGCGGCTACCTGCCTATTTTGGTTCGAGGCGGACGACTACGGCACCGAGCTCCCGGATCGCCGTTCCCGGCCCGACCAGGACTTCAAGCACCCGGCCGTCCACGGTCGCACGCGCGGCCACGCCGCGCCCGGCCGGCGTCTTTACGTAGACGAGGGGATCGCCCTCGCCCACACTGTCGCCGACCTTGACCAGGCCCTCGCCCTCCACGACGCCGCGCAGCGTCGCCTTGACGTCAACCGCAGGCTTGGGCCCCGCGGTGGCGGTGGCCCAATAGGCCAGCGAGCCTGCCACGAGGATGACGGCGAGTCCAATGATGACGCGCTTGTTTGTCGTCTTCACCGTCGTGCCCTCCTGCTGATTCGGGCTCTTGCACCCAGATTATACCACGCGCGCGGGGGCCTCCTGGTTCACGCCGCGAACTCCGCGGGAGGGGCGGGCGCACGTCCGAACCAATGACGCATCGCGTCAACAATGCGCGCGGCCGCGCGTCCGTCGCCGTAGGGGTTCCGGGCGTGCGCCATGCGGGCACGGGCGGCAGGGTCGGAGAGCAGCCGCCCGGCCCGCTCCGCGATGCGGTCGCGGGAGACCCCGACGACCTCCGCGGTCCCCGCCTCCACGCCCTCTGGTCTCTCCGTGACCTCCCGGAGCACCAGGACCGGCGTGCCGAGCGAGGGGGCCTCCTCCTGCACGCCGCCGGAGTCGGTCAGGATAAGGTACGCCTTCGACATCAACCGCACGAACGGGCCATAATCCGGCGGCTCGATGAGGTGCGCCCGGGCGTGACCCGTGAGGACGTCCAGCGCCACGCGCCGCACCGCCGGGTTGGGATGAACGGAGAACACGACGGATACATCGGGGAACCGGTTGAGGAGATCCAGCAGGGCGAGATAGATCTGGCGCATGGGATCGCCCCAGTTTTCACGGCGGTGCGTCGTCACCAGCAGCAAGCGGCGTCCATCAAGAGAGGGCAGGGTGGGTGGAAAAGGCACGTCTGGGCGCGCCGCGACGTCGAGGAGCGCGTCGATGACGGTGTTTCCGGTGACGAGCACCCGCTCGGCCGGCACACCTTCGCGCAGCAGATTGTCCTTTGCCCTGACCGTCGGCGCGAAGTGCAGGTCAGCGAGCGAGGATGTGAGCCGCCGGTTGATCTCCTCGGGAAACGGCCGGTATTTGTCCTGCGTCCTTAGGCCCGCCTCAACATGCCCGACCGGGATCCGGTGGTAAAAGGCCGCCAGGGCGCCGAGGAACGTGGATGACGCATCGCCTTGCACCAGGACCATCGCCGGTGTGTGCTCGCGCAGCACCGGATCGAGGCGCACCAGGATGCGGCTCGTGATGTCGAAGAGCGACTGCTCGGGGAGCATGACGTCAAGATCGCGGTCCGGGGTGATCCCAAACAGCCGGAGCACCTGGTCGAGCATCTCCCGATGCTGTCCCGTGACCACGACGATCGGGGCAAAGTCCTCACTCGCCCTCATACGGGCGATCACCGGGGCCATCTTCACCGCCTCCGGCCGGGTCCCGAAGACCGTCATGACCGCGAGGGGCTCACTCACCGCGTGAGCAGCCCCATGCGCCGCGCGCCCACAAGCAGGACGGTGACGATGAACCCTAGGGTGACGACCGAGCCGCCTCGGTTCACGTCCGCCAGCGCCAGCGCCCCCAGGCCCAGCACCGCGCTCACCAGATAGAGTAAGAACACCGTTTGCCGCTGCGAGAGTCCCCTGTCCAGCAGCCGGTGGTGCAGGTGGCCGCGGTCCGGCAGATAGACCGGCCGCCGGCCGAGCAAGCGCCGGACAATCGCAAAAACGGTGTCCGCGATCGGCACGCCCAGCGCCAGAAAGGGGACCAGCAGCGAGATCGCGGTGAAGGACTTGTACAGACCCATCACCGATAGGCCGCCGAGCACATAGCCCAGAAACATCGAGCCCGAGTCGCCCATGAAGATAAGCGCGGGATTGAAGTTGTGGCGGAGAAATCCTATCGCGCACCCCACCAGGGCCGCGGCCAGGGAAATGGCCACCGCGTCGCTCTTGTGGATGGCCGTCAGCAGCAGGGTTGTCGCGGCGATCGCGGCGATGCCGGCGGCCAGTCCATCCACCCCATCGATGATATTGATGACGTTGACGACCACCACGACCCACACGACGGTGAAGACCGCTCCCCAGGGTCCGGCGGCGATGGTCTGGCCGGTCAACGGGTGGGTAAGGAATTGCGTGGCCAGGCCGAACGGGATCAGCACTGCGGCGGCGGCCACCATGGCCAGGAACTTGAGCGCCGTGTGCATGCCGCGGATATCGTCGTAGATCCCAACCGCCAGCAGGAACGTCCCGCCCAGCATGATGCCGAGCAGGCCGCGGTCGGTCTGGAGCGCGATCGGGAACCGGATGGACATCCCGCCGTTCGTGCCGACCAGCTCGATCGGCCGGGTGATCATCATCGCGACGGCGGCCGCCACCACGAATCCGGCGTAGATGGCGATCCCGCCCAGGCGCGGGGTGGGCCGCGTGTTGATCCGCCGGCCTCCGGGGTAGTCGATCGCGCCCAGACGTTGGGCGAGCCGGCGCACGAGCGGGGTCAGACCGTAGGTCACCAGGAGGGCGACGAAGGCGACGGCGAGAGAGACAGGGACGGACGTCATCGGCAATCTGACAGGGCTATCTTACGTCGCCTGGGGCCTCGTGAACAACTCGCTGACCGACCGGTCCTCGTGCACCCGGCGAATCGCCTCGGCGAGCATCGGCGCGATTGACACGACTCGGACCTTCTCGATGCGCTTGGCAGCGGAGACCGGCACACTGTTGGTGACGACGAGCTCACGGATCGGGCTGTCGGCCAGGCGGCTGATGGCCGGACCGGAGAGGATCGCGTGCGCACAGTACGCGTACACCCCCTCCACTCCCCGGGACATGAGCGCCGATGCGGCCATCGTCAGCGTTCCGGCGGTGTCGATGATGTCATCGACAAGGATCGCGGTGCGCCGGTACACCTTGCCGATCACGTGGGTGATCTCCTTCACCTGGTTGGGACGATCGCGCCGCTTGTCGATGATGGCGATGGGCGCGCCCAGCTCTGCGGCGAACTCCCGCGCCCGGCCTACCCCGCCGATGTCGGGCGAGACCACGATGGTGTTGCGCAGAGCCTTCCCGCGGAAGTACTCGCCCACGAGCAGCCGGCTTGGAAGATGATCGAGCGGGATATCGAAGAATCCCCAGGTCTGGCCGGCGTGCAGGTCGACCGTCATGATGCGGTTCGCGCCCGCGGCGACCAGCAGGTTGGCCACCAGTTTCGCGGTGATGGGCTCGCGCGGCTTGGTCTTGCGATCCTGCCGCGCGTAGCCGAAGTACGGCATGACCGCGGTGATGCGTGCGGCCGAGGCACGACGGAGCGCGTCGAGGATGACGAGCAGCTCGATCAGGTGCTCGTTGACCGGAGGGGCCGTGGGCTGCATGACAAAGACATCTTGACCGCGCACGCTCTCGGCAAGCCGCACGCTGACCTCGCCATCGGCAAACCGGAATGTCTCCATCTCGCCCAGCGGCATGTCGAGGTATTCGGCCACCTCCTCCGCAAGCGCCGGATTGGCCGAGCCGCAAAAAATCTTGAGGCGGGTGTTTGTGGCCGTCACGGGCTCATTCGACCGGCTCGGGCACCGGCTGCTCCGCCGACGGCAGGTGCCGGATCACCCGCGCAGGGACGCCCACCGCGACGCCGCGAGCGGGGATGTCCTTGGTGACGACCGCGCCCGCACCGGTCACCGCCGCCCGGCCCACGCGGATCGGCGCGACCAGCATGGTGTCGCTGCCGATAAACGCGCCATCTTCAATGACGGTGAGGTGCTTGGCCCGGCCGTCGAAGTTGCACGTGATCGTCCCGGCGCCGATGTTCACGTCGGCCCCGATGGTCGCGTCTCCGATGTAGCTCATGTGATGGACTTTTGTGCGATCGCCGATGGTCGCGTTCTTCATCTCGGCGTAGTTGCCGACGTCGACGAAGCGCCCCAGGCGCACGCCGGGACGCAGGCGGCTGTATGGACCCACGCGGCTGTCATCAGCGATGGAGCTCCCGACGACGGTCGAGGCTTCGATGGTGACCCGATCCCCGATCTGGGCGTCGACAAGCCGCGCGTTGGGACCGATAACCGACGATTCGCCGATCACGGTGGCGCCTTCGAGACTGGTCCCGGGATGCAGGATCGTGTCGCGCCCCACCCGGACCCCGGCGTGCACGAACGTCGTCGGTGGATCGATCACCGTGACGCCCCCATCCATGAGCTCGCCCAGCAGAATCGCGCGCATCGCGGCCTCGGCGGCGGCAAGCTCACGACGGCTGTTGATCCCGCTGGCCTCCAGACTTTCGCCCACGACCACCGCGGCGACGGTCCGGTCGCGCTGGAGCAGCAGTTCGATGACATCGGTGAGATAGTATTCGCCCTGGGCATTGGCCGGCCGGATCGCATGTAGTGCCTCGCGCAATGCCGGGGCGTCGAACGCGTAGGTCCCGGCGTTGATCTCACGGATCTCCCGCTCCGCAGCGGACGCATCGGCGTCCTCCACGATGCGGCGCACGTTGCCGGCCCCGTCCCGCACCACCCGCCCGTAGCCGGCGGGCTCTTCGCGAAGATCGGTGAGCACCGTTGCGGCGGCCCCCTGCGCGCGGTGATGGCTCAGCAGCGTCTCGATCGTCTCGGCGCGCAGGAACGGAGCGTCCCCATACAGCAGCAGCACGGTGCCGGCGTGGCCTTCGAGCGCCGGAAGCGCCGCCATGGCCGCGTGGCCGGTGCCGAGCTGCTCGGTCTGCACGACGTACCGGACGCCATCGCCCACGGCCTTTTTCACCTGGTCGCCCTCGTGGCCGATGACCACGACCGGAGAGACGACGCCCACCTCGGCCAGCGTGTCGAGCACGTAGGCGATCATCGGCCGGCCGCAGATCTGATGCAGGACCTTGGGACGGTTGGAGACCATCCGCTTGCCCTTCCCCGCGGCCAGCACGACGGCCTGCACGTCACGCATGCGATGCTCCAACACCCCGCGCTTTAGCGTGGGGATTCATGTCTGATGAGTCCTTTCCCCCTCGACGGCCGCACTCAGTCTCTGACTACAGCCAGCCGGTGCGCCTGAAGCGGAAGTAGAGAAACACGCAGGCCGCGATCGTTCCGAACAGCACCAGCGGGTAGCCGAAACGCCAGTTGAGCTCGGGCATGACGCGGAAGTTCATGCCGTAGAT
>JBOGSE010000256.1:0-1153 GCA_050694895.1 bacterium
GATCTGGAGGCCGATCTGCCACTGTGCCTGGCGTTCTACCGGTTTCCGGCCACTCTACGGGGGAGTCTGCGCAGCGTAAGCGCGGTCAAGCGAGCGGTTCGGCGCTCACCACCGGCTGCCGTGCCGAAGAGCAACGGCGAGTTCATCAGCGTGAGGGAGAATCAGATCGCAGCGCAGGCTCCAGGCGCCATCTCTGCGCCACCGGCGCCGGAGGCACGGGCCAGCGCTCTCGAAGAGCAGGCTCCGCGTGGCCAGGTTATCACGGCGCATGTCGATGCCCACGATGACCTTCGCGACGTGCGAAAGGTCCCCCGGCCGCGTCGACGGTTGCCATACGAGGTCTGGGTCGGGGTGTGCCTGGCCGCGCTTCTCGCAATTATTGGCACCGCGGAACTCCCTCAACTCCTGCAACCGTCGCTCGGCTCGTCTTCAAACTCGCCGCCCGCGATTGAGCAGCATACGGCGCCGGGCCAGGAGCCTGGCAATTCCCAGAATGTGCCGCAGGCGCCCACCCCGGTCCGCCCCATCTCGGTCCCGTCCGTGCCAGCCCCTGCGAGCACTCCATTGCCGTCTCCACCACCCGCCCCATCGCAGCCCGCCGGGGGTGCACCTCTCACTCGCGGGGTGATGGTGGTGATCTCGGCGACCGGACTGTCCTGGGTCAGGGTGACCGCCGACGGGGTGAAAGTCTTCGAGAACGTGCTGCGTCCCGGTGACGTCCGGCGGTGGAGCGCAAACCGCATCCTGCAGATCCGCTCGGGCAACGCCGGCGCTGTGGATGTCACCGTGAACGGCCGGCGCCTCGGTGTGCTCGGACGGGTGGGCCAGATCGCATCGCGGGCGTTCACACGCGTGAACCCCGGACCCTGAGTGTTTCTCCCACTCAACGTGGTCTGCCTGGCCTAATGTCGAGTCGGGTCTCTGGGGAACCTACGGAATGCCGTTCATCCAGTTGTCCGTACACACCGTCTGCGCGGGCGCGTTCTGGTCGAGGATATTTTTCAGGCCCATGCTGGCAATCTGCGAGGGACCTCCCCCGGTGTGGTTACCAAAGAGGAAGTCCAGAACATGCCGGCCGTTCGGCGAGACGAGTCGCGTCGCGCTCCAGGTCATGCCGTCTCCAGCGTCCAAGATAGGGAAATCCATTGATGAT
>JBOGSE010000257.1:0-1046 GCA_050694895.1 bacterium
ATGCCGATGGCCCGGCCGGTCGGCCCCACGCGAAGGCCCGCGAGCAGCGTGTCGATACCACCGCCGCTGCCCAGGTCCACGACGACCTCTCCAGAGCGCGGATCGGCGTAGCGGACCGGGTTGCCCATCCCCAGCGCCATCTCTCGTACGGGAGCCGGCAGCGGCGCGAGCTCTTGGGTGGTATAGAGGCTGTCGGCGACGCCCGTGCCGCCCCCCGGAACGACCGCCCCGTAGGTCTCACGGACGATGCGGGCCGCGTCCTGATCAGACCATTTCAAGGTTACTTCTTCTGCCATGGTGATCAACTCACTTTCTGACCACGTACCAGTTGTTCTGAATATCGTGGGCTAGTTGATGTGTTTCAATCGAGCGGAACCCCGCCTTTTGTAGGTACTCGCGCGTTTTTTCCTCGCCCCACATCGCGCCGAGCCCCTCGCCGCCTTGCGCGAGCGAGACGGTCATGCAGTGCATGGTCGACACCGTGTACAGGAGGGTGCCGAGCGGATGCCCGATGTTGTTGTGCACATGGCTCGATCCGCGGATGTCCTGCATCAGGTACAATCCATCGCTTTTCAATGCGCGGTGAATGCCCTTGAGCACGTTGAGCGGTTTGGCCTGATCATGGATGGCGTCGAAGGTCGTAATGACGTCGTAGGTCTGCGGCTCTGCGGTTTGGTCGAAATCGCTCAAATCGCGGACGATGAACTCGATATTCTTCAGGCCCTGTCCCGACGCCTCGCTGCGTGCGGTCCCAATCGCTTCCGGCGAGAGGTCTATCCCGGTCAACCGGCTTTTCGGATACAGTTCGGCCAGCCGATTCATGATGCGGCCGCTTCCGCACCCGACATCGAGGACGCGGATGCCACTGGCAAGCCGATCGGGCAAGCCCGGTACCAGCGGCAGGACGTGTGATTCGAGCGATGAAAGCACCGACTGCCCGCTGTCTTCCGCCATCACGGCGTGAAATCGCGGAAACCTTTCGTACGGAACACCTCCGCCGTGCTTGAAGCGCTCGACGATCTCATCCTCCACACCACCCAGGAGCC
>JBOGSE010000258.1:0-2636 GCA_050694895.1 bacterium
GTCCATGAGTTTCGCGATGCCGCCATCGGTGAGCATGATGTTCTCGGGCTTGATGTCGCGGTGGATCAGCCGCTTGCCGTGCGCGTACTCGAGGGCCAGGCAGACCTGTTTGGCGATCTCGACGGCCTGCTCGAGTGACACCGAGACTTCGCGCAGGCTCTTGCCGGCTACATACTGCATCACGACGAAAGGCTGCCCGTCGATCTCGCCCGCGTCGTGCACGGCGACGATGTGGGGGTGGTCGAGCTGGGCCACCGACCGTGCTTCGCGCACCAGTCGCTCCGCCCCGTCCCCGACAACCTGCGGCGAGAGCACCTTGATAGCGACGGAACGGTCGAGCACGGTGTCGTGGGCCCTGTAGACGACGCCCATCCCGCCCTCACCCAGCTTGGCGTCGATGCGGTAGCGGTTGGTGAGAAGGGTGCCGATCATGGGGGCCCGGCAGGGCGGAGAAGCTGCTCCTTCATCCAGTCGGCGGCGCGCTCGAAGGCTTCGGGGACGTTGGGGAGCACGTGCACACCACTACGCCACACTTGCACTTTCGCCGTGGGGACGAGAGCGGCCAGCTCTTCGGCGTGAGCCCTGAAAACCTCGGGCTCCATGGCTCCGTAGACAAGGAGCATCGGACAGCGGATCTGATGCGCGATATCGAAGACGCTTGTGTCAGCGCCCGGCTTTAGCACCAGGGAAGCACGTTTCCCAGCCTTCCATTGGGCCTCTATCCGGGCGCGATAAAGCGCTTCCGGAACCACAGTGCCGGGCCGGGGGTCCAGCAGGTTGAGGTTCCCACTGATCGATGCCATGGCACGGACGCGGCCGTCCCGAGCGCAGAGCTGCGCGCCATGCCAGGAGCCAAGACTCCAGCCGACAATCCCCACGTCTCGGGAATCGATGCGCTCGTGCGCGAGAACGGTGGTGACCATCGGCTTGAGGACTTCTGCGTCCGCGAGGGTGGCCGTCACCGGAACGGTCGTTTCCCCCCATCCCGGCAAGTCCACGCGCAGCGTCGCCATACCGCGCGCCAGATACGGTCGAGTCTGGTCTGCGAGGGTCTCCTTGCCGCCACCAGCCCCATGAAACATCAACACAACAGGATAGGGACCCCCCGGCCCCGGGAATTCCAGGATTCCCACCAGTTTGCCGCGTTCCGTCTCGACCACCAGTTTCTGAACATCAGGACCCAGCACGGATTCCTCGTAGAGCCGGATGCTGGCCTCGTAGATCTCGCCAAGGTGCATGGCGGCGACGCAGATCCGGTTCGCGACCTGGGCAACGGCCTTTGCCGCGGGCGTCTCACGGACGGCGTTCAGCACGTCCCCGAGATAGGCCACTACCGCGTTTCGTTCCTCCGCCGTGAACCGATGGACCGCGCCGCGCCGGATGGGCACCGGAGACTTCGTGCCGAGGTGGCGGAGCGACGCCTCCTTGCTGACAATCATTTCCAGTGCGGGAAGGTAGTAGCCGAGCGCCAGGTCGGGATCATAGAAAGCCCGGAGCATCTTATCGCCGGCGCGGATGCTGTATTCGAGCGCTTTGGCGTCATCGTCGCTCTCCAGGAAGTGGTAGGCAAGCCTCTCGGCGTAGAGGCCCTCGCGGCCGCGATAGACATCCTCCGTCAGGTAGCCGACCTCGGCATGCAGTCTCCGCCGGCGACGGCGATCGAGTTCGCCGTAGACCACTTGGTGGATCAACGCGTGGTCAAACGAGCGATCCGCCTCAATCTCCGGCATCCCCGCCGTAAACCCGGCGATGTCGTCGCGGCTGCCGGCTTTCCTCTCCAGGGCAGTGACAAAACGGGCAGCCTGCGCAGCTCCCAGCGCATGCTCGACCGCTTCTTCGGTCAACCCGTGTGCCAAGCCAAACCTGTTCAGCATTTCGACGGAAAAGTGCCGTCCGATGATGGCCGCAAGGCCCAGCACCTGCTGCGTCTGGGCGTCGAGCCGGTCCAGACGGGCGCCGATCGCAGCCCGGATCCCCTGAGGGACTTCCCCGGCCAGCCGCTCAATCGTCATCCCTGGTGCCAGCCTGTAGCGCTTTTCCTGATCGTTCCAGATCAGCCGTTCATCCTCCACCAGGCCGTTGACCAACTCCTCGATGAAGAACGGGTTGCCTTCGGTCTGTTCGTGGATCAAGTCGATCAGGCCGTCTGGAACGCCTTCCCCCAACATGGCGGTGAGGAGCTCTCCGGTTTCAGCAGCCGCAAATCGACGAAGCCGTTCGCGGATCAGCAGACGCTCGCGATTCAAGTCGACGAGAAAGCGGCTCAGGGGGTGGGCGCGCTCCAATTCGATTTCCCGGTATGCCCCAAGGATGAGGACGGGGATCTCGCGGGTATAGAGGGCCAGGTGGTGGATCAATTCGAGGGACAACGGGTCGGCCCAGTGGAGGTCGTCGATCACCACGAGAACCGGCGACTCTTGGGTTATCTCGGTGAAGAGGTTGCGCAACGCGCGGGCTGGCCGCACATCGACCTGGCCGACAACCGCTGCCCAGTTGCCATGCTGAACCACGGCCCCCATTGGGACATGTTTTAGGACTTGGTCCGCCAGCAACACGACGATCTCGGCTCCGGCCGCTTGAAGGAGCCGCTCCCACTTCGCCGGCTGGCACGCCCTGGCAAAGCCCTCTAGTGCATC
>JBOGSE010000259.1:0-6349 GCA_050694895.1 bacterium
GCCCGGTGCAGGCCTCGATCGCGGCGATGATGGCCCCACAGTCCGGCAGGCCGCCCTGAGGCGTCGGGCAGTAGGCATCGCGGTTGGTGGCGATGAAGCGCGCGCCGGCGCGGATGGCGTCGAAGGCAATCTGGAGCTTTCTGTAGTCGAACGAGCGA
Organism: bacterium; assembly: GCA_050694895.1. Classification (GTDB taxonomy): domain Bacteria; phylum Sysuimicrobiota; class Sysuimicrobiia; order Sysuimicrobiales; family Humicultoraceae; genus JBQTJP01. Next base: position 159 of record JBOGSE010000259.1, read on the forward strand.
TCGAAACAGGCGACCACCATATCGATCTCGCGGGGATCCTCCGTCAGGCGGAACCCGGCCGCCCGCAACTCGTCCTTCACGGATGCTTCGCCGATCACGAAGAGATCGGCTTCGGGTACGGTCTGCACGAGGTGGCGCACCAGGACATACGACGAGTTGATGACATCATCGGACGTCGCAGGAATTCCCAGCGCGGTGAGTTTCGCGGCATAGTCGGCCCGGGTCCGAAGCGGATTGTTGGAGAGGAAGACCACGGGCCGGCCGGCCGCGCGTAGTGCCGCGACCGTGCGTTCGGCGCCCGGCAGCAGGGCGTCCCCCAGATACACCGTGCCATCGAGGTCAAACGCGTACCCGTCAAAGAAGCGCTGCGGTCGCCTTTCGCGCAGCAGGCCCTCGCCAGACGGACCCTGCGTCCTACCCGCCGCCCGATCCAAAGAGTCCGCCCATCCGCGCGCCGGTCAACCGGTAGATCGCATAGAGCATCGTCGCACACAAAAGAATGAGCACGAAGCCCAGTGCCGCCGCCTGACCGATCGTACCCGAGGTATAGAACGTGAAGATGCCGACGGTCATCGTCTCCCAGCCCGGCAACACAATCAGGATGGTCGCGGCCGCTTCTTGCAGGGCGAACATCAGCGAGAACAGCGCGCCGGCCAGCACGCCCCGCCAGATGAGCGGCATCGTGATGTCAAAGAACGTCCGCAGACCCGAGGCGCCGACGCTGGCAGCCGACTCCTCCATCGACCTGTGCACGGTGAGCAGGGCGGCGAATGTGCCCCGCACCGTGTAGGGCATCCGGCGGACCGCCAGCACCAGCGGCATAATGATCCAGAGCCGGCTGAGCACAATCCCAATCCACGGCAGCGGCACGTGGAACGCCCGAATGTAGGCGATGCCGATCGCCGTTCCCGGAAGCGCCAGCACCAGCGTGACCACGGCGTCCATCAGGCCGCGGCCGGGCAGCGTGCTGCGGGCCAGCACCCACGCAATCGGCACGCCGACGGCCAAGATAATCGCTACGGCCACGCCACTATAGAAGACGGTGTTGATCAGGTAGACCGGCGTGAGGTGGAGTACCTGATCCAGGTGGGCCAGCGTGAACCGGGTCGGAAACGGCGTGAGCGACCACGCACGTCCGAAGGCGGCCATCGTCACGCCGGCGTACGGCATGAACGCCGCCAGCAGAATCACGGTAAAGTAGGCCGGGATGAGCAGGCGCGCCGGCCCTTCGGCAGACCGCCGCTCGACCGCGCGGTAAGAGACGACCGCGTACTCCCGCGACGCGATCAGGCGCCGGGCAATGACAAGGAAGACGATGGCCATCACCGCCATCAGCGACCCGACGACGATGCCCATCTTGAAGAGCCGGCGGTCGACGAACTGCACAATATTCAGGTAGGCCTGGGACGCAATGAGATCCTGAATGCCGACCACGAGCGGCGTGGCGAAATCCGCGAACGAGAGGATGAAGACCAGTGTCGCACCGGAGATGAACCCGGGCGCCACCAGCGGCAACGTGATGTCAAAGATCCTGCGCAGCCCGCGCGAGCCGACGCCCTCCGCCGCCTCCTCCAGCGACGCATCGATCTTGCTGAGTGAGTCCACGACGTTGAGCGTGATCAGCGGAAAGTAATGCAGGATCATCGCCAGCAGCACGCCGTGCCACCCGTAGATGAAATTTATGGGTTTGGCCAAGCCCAGATAGTCCATCAGCAGCACGTTGATCGTTCCCGCGCGCCCCAGCACGAACACCAGCCCCATCATACCGACCAGCGGCGGCATGATCACGGGGAGGAGCGTCAGGTACGAGAACAGCGCACGACCTGGAAAATCGTAGCGCACCAGAAAGAACGCCGCCAGGAAGCCAAGGACGGAGGTCCCGGCCACCGTTCCTACCGAGACCAGCAGCGAGTTCGCCAGGGCCCTGCGATAGAAGGGGTCGCCCACGAAGCTCTTCAGGTGGTCCAGCGTAAAGACGCCCTGTTCGGTCTGGACGGCATCGACGAACAGCCGCGCGAGCGGAAACAGGACGAACAGCAAGAGGAATCCGTACAGCGGCAGCGCCCATGCCGCAGCCGGCACGCGCACGCGCCGGGCCAGCGGACGCGCGGCGGCCGCGACCGCAGGGGTCACGGTGTTCCCCCCGCGGGGCTCATCCGCTGCCTCCTTCGGGATAGATCACCGCTGCCGACGCGGCGAACCCGAATGTCACTTCGGTCCCCGGCGCCATCGCCTGGTGCCTCTTGGGATCGTGAATGTCAATACGCACCACGACCTCGCGCCCGGCCTCAATCTCATAGCGGAGAACGCTGCCCATGTATTGGGAGAGGACGACGCGACCGCGCAGCCTGTTGTCCGCCGGCGGGGCGTCACCCCGTCCAACCCCATCGGAGACCACGACATTTTCCGGACGGATCGCCGCCACAGCCGCCGTGCCGACCCGCGCCGGCCCTCGGGCGACGCCACGGATGACGCCCGCGGCCGTCGTCACGCGCGCGTAGCCGTCGCCGACCTCGGCGATCGTTCCCGGGAAGAAGTTGTTCGTGCCAATGAAATCCGCCACAAACAGCGACGCGGGCCGCTCATAGAGATCGGTGGGCGTCCCGACCTGCTGCACCCGTCCGGCGTCCATCACGGCGATCCGGTCCGAGAGGACCAGCGCTTCCTCCTGGTCGTGCGTGACGTAGATCGTCGTGATCCCAAGGTCCTGCTGGAGCCGGCGAATCTCGCTGCGCAGGCGCGCGCGCACCTTCGCGTCGAGGTTGGAGAGCGGCTCATCGAGTAGCAGCACGCGCGGGTTGAGCACGAGCGCCCGGGCCACGGCCACGCGCTGCTGCTGGCCGCCGCTCAACTGGCCCGGCGTGCGATCCTCCAGGCCGGTCAGACCGACCTGATGAATGGCGGCCGCAGCCCGCCGTGTGGTCTCAGACGCGGAGACGCGCTGGATCCGCAGACCGTAGGCCACGTTTTCGAATACCGTCATGTGAGGCCACAGCGCATAGTTTTGGAACACGATGCCGATCCCGCGTTCCGCCGGCGGCACGCCGTTCATCGGCGTCTCGTCGAAGAAGACCGTCCCCGCGTCGGGATCGTAAAAGCCGGCGATGACCCGCAACGTCGTCGTCTTGCCGCACCCGGAGGGGCCAAGGAGCGTGAAGAACTCGCCGTCGGTGATCGTCAGCGAGACGCCGGAAAGCGCCTCAACGCTCTTAAACCGCTTGACGACATCGGTGAGCCGCACCTGCATGGGCGCCTCCGAGTAAAGCCGGGCGGACGCCATACGGCGTCCGCCTGATTCGTCTTGTCCGCCCGGCCGCGCTAGGCCCTAGTTGCAGTGCAGCCGCTTCAGGTCATTATGCCGCTCCAGCACGAGCTTCCGGAACGTTTCGTTGACCAGGCTGTAGCGCTGCTGCGCCACGTCATCGTCGTAGATGTTCCGCACGGGCCTGTCGAAGAACGAGCGGGCGCCCGCAAACTGCGCCATGCGCTCCAGCTGCGACCCCGCGGGCCCCTCCATCCGGTGCTTCGGCGTGATGCCGTACTGGCCGCGGGCCATCATGACCTTCTGACCGTCTTCGCTCAGCGCAAACTGGATGAATGCGCGAGCGGCGCGCGGACTGCGCGCCCCGGCCAGCACCGCCAGCGGCTCGGGTGTCACGAATCCGGCCGTGGGGAGTATGTACCTGAGGTCGTGACCATCGAGCAAGTCCTCAAACGCCATATAGGCGGGCACCGCGAAGCCGGCGGTGAACTCACCCTTCGCGACAACCGTCGGCACGTCTCGGCTTCGGGCGACGAAGTTCCCCGTATTGGCTCCCAGACGCTGCAGCCACTCCCAGCCCTTCTGCCAGCCGTGCACTTGAAGGAGCACCTCGACGGACGCGTGGTTCGAGCTTGATCGGTCGGGCGTCGCCTGGGCCACTTCACCCTTCAGGCGGCAGTCGAGCAGGTCGTCCCAATCCCGAATGACTTCCATACCGATGCGCCGCAGCTTCCGGGGATGCCAGACCAGCCCATACGGTGTCAGGCAGCAGCCCACCCAGAAACTCTTGGGATCCTTTAACGCGATGGGTTTGGGCGTGCCGATCGCGGCCGGGATCTCGCGCAAGATCGCCTCCGGCAGCTGCAGGGGTGCGATGAGCTTGCGCTCGGCCAGATCGTCGAACAGCGCCGGCTCGCCGCCCCAGAACACGTCGGCCTCCGGACGCCCGCCCCATTCGCGGATCCGTCCATAGGCCACCGGCGTCCCGGCCGACGTGACGGTCACACGCACCGCCACGTTGAACTGGCGCTGCGCGAACTCGGTGAATGCCGCGACGGTCGGATCCGCCACGGTGCGGGCGACCGGCGTGATGATGACCAGGCGATCCTCCACGGCGGCCTGCGCCTGAGTGCGCAGCGGCGGAAAGGCCGTCAGCGATACGGTGATGGCTGCGAGCACGAGCAGGGCAAAACGCAGCATTGCGCTCCCTCCCTGTGATAGTGGGCCAGCGGTGACTTCGTGTCGGCGAATGCGGCTCCTCCCCCTACCCCGGCACGGCGGAGTGCAGCAGCGCCGCAACGGTGCGGGCAACCGCGGCTTCATCGAGCCCGGCCACGATCTTTTGGCCGCCCACGACGAATACCGGATACCGGCGGGGACGGAAGCGGATGACCCGGAGCATCCATGCGAAGGACAGCGGCTCGATCAGGTGGACCTCGATGCGCGCGCCAAAGGCATCCCGCAGGCGATCGAGGAGGCGCAGCAGACGGTACGAGTCTTCACCGCTCACGTCGGCGGACTTCGCCGCTGACCTGGCGGCGCCGCCGGCGGTGCGTGAGATTCCTGTCCCAACAAAGCCAGGGGCCAGCACCTCAACGACAACCCGATCCAGGCCCGGGCCGTCAGCGGTGGATACGTCATCCCGCATATCATCCGCCATGCCAGAGAGACTCCGCGCACGAGCGGGTCAACTCCTGCCGCCTGCGCGAGACGCGGCGTTGGGCGGTGGAACCGCTCGAGTGCCCGGGCAGGAGTCACTCTCCGCCCCACGTAGTTCTCGACCGGCGAGGACACCACGCGATGCACGCACACGCAATTATCAACCCAGCCGCGGGTGGGGGCCGGGGAGCGCGAGTCTGGCCCCGGGTCCGCCCGATCCTCCGTGAGGCGGGCTGGCAACTCACCGAGAGCCTGACGGAGCGCCGCGGGCATGCTGTCGAACTGGCCGCGGCGTCGTCGGCCCAGGCCGTCATCGCCGTCGGCGGCGATGGCACGGCCAATGAGGTCGCGAACGGCATTCTGGGCTCGCGGGGCACCCGTGGCGCCGGCCGCGCGGCGTTTGGCGTCGTACCCGTCGGCACCGGAAGCGATTTCGCGCGGGCCATGGGGCTCCCCCGCGATCCGATCGCCGCCGCGGGCGCGCTTGTGGGCGCGCGGCCGCGCCCGGTCGATGTCGGAGAGGTCAACGGGCGTTACTTCCTCACGATCGCCGGCGCGGGGTTTGATGGCGAAGTGGCACGTCAGGTGAACGCCTGGCCAAAGCTCTTGGGCGGTACGGCGATGTACGTCCTCGGCATCCTCAAGATGCTGATGACCTACAGCCCGGTGAACGTGGAGATCACCCTTGACGGTTCAGTCCAGCAGGAGCGACTTTTCCTGATTGCCGTGGGCAATACCGCCTGGAACGCGGGCGGCATGTGGACGGTCCCGGCGGCGCGGGCCGACGACGGCGTCTTCGATGTCGTCATCGCCGGGCCGCTCACACGTCTTGAGATGCTGGGTGTGCTTCCCAAGGTGTACTCGGGACGCCACCTGGAGCATCCCAAGGTGCGCCAGGCGCGCGCGACTCACATTCGCGTCACAGGAGAGGTGCCGCTGGCGATTCAGGCCGACGGTGAATCGGTGGGGCGGCTGCCCGCCACGTTCACGGTGCACCGGTCCGCGCTTTCTGTGCTTGCGCCGCCGGCTTGAGCCGCGGCCAGACCGAGAATTACCCAGAACACGTTCGCGGGTCCGATCACGTTCCAGCCAAACTGCAGCCATACCGCGTACCCGACCAGTGAGGCCGCGAGCCCGGCGCGCAGGGCCGAAGACGCGCTTCCCGTCTCGTGTGACGCTCCACCGGCGCGCGGCCGCCGCACCAGCCCGCGTGCTGCCGCCGCCCACATCCAGAGATAGGCGGCGAGGCCGATCAGTCCGGCGCTGTAGG
>JBOGSE010000260.1:0-1848 GCA_050694895.1 bacterium
GGGACTGTCGCATTCGCGGTTGCCGCCGGAGCCGCTTTCGGAACTCGTTCCAGAACGAGTTGGTGCTCGCTCCGCTGACAGCAACGCCGACTGCCGAAGCGCGGGGCACGTAGGCCTCCGGTTCCTCTCGCACCCCGGCCGTGCCCCATCGGCCGAAATGGCACTCCGCCTCATAGCCGTTGTGCGCCCGGCAGCGCAGTTCGATGTTGTTCACGCTGGACGGTCCTCCATGCGCATACGGCACGACGTGGTGGAACTCGAGGAACGCCGCTTCGGCGCACCGTTGTCCATCGGTTGAGACAAACGCGCACCGTCCGCTGTCCCGCGCCCAGACGGCCCGTCTCACCGCTGCCGGGATGTGCCGTGAGCGCGGCACGGAGTTCGGCTCGGCCCCGGAAGCCTGGGGTCGATTCTCGCGTGGACGGTCCGTCGCGGCGAGCTTGTGCTTCCGGAGATTTGCCAACAGCGCCTCCAGGGCCCGATCGAAGATCTGCTCGAGATCGCCGTCCGGAATCTGATGCCGCAAGAGCGCCTGGGCCTCGCGCAGCTTCGCGTGCACTTCCGCGCCCGCCGTAAATTGGACTCTGTAGCGCTCCGGGGCGAGCGGACTGACGATCGCCCGTCGCGCAGGCGGCCCAGGAGGCATGGCAGGCACTGCCATCGATGACGCGGCGGCGGCAAGCGTGATCTCATGAACGTCGTTGCCCGCTGACGTACTGGGCGCATCCTGACCCCCGGCCGGCAGCGGCGCCGGGTTCGGCGCTGTGCTTGCCGCCAGCGTCCGGGCCGGGAGCCTGCGAATCAGATCCGGGACCGGCGGCTGCGGGCGCAGGCGGGCGATGAGCTCTTCGACCTCACGCTTGCTCTTGTGGCGCGCCAGGGCCAGCACGTCGCAGTGATTCCCCGGGGTCAGGTGCGGGGCCAGCCGGCGGACCGCGAAGAGGGTCACCCATCCCGCGGCCAGGTGCTCGAGGAGCACCGGACAGTGCCGCACGGCCCGCGCCGTCTCGATGCGGTTGTAGGCGGCGTGCTCGGAGAGATGGAGCACGTCGGTGCAGTACTTGAACAGTGACGGGTAGCCTTCCGCGAGGTACAGGCGCCGCTCGTCGAGTTCCGCCAGATGCACGATGAGCGCGACGGTCGCCTCGCGCTCACGCTGCGCGAGATTCTTCACCTGCGCGAGGAGATCATGATCGGAAAGCCCCGCCACACGGGCGAGCACGTCATTCGTGTCCATGCTTTCTTATACCATGAGGTCTTCGGAGGCCTTGAGGAACGTCCAGATGATGTGCAGAGACTCAGGACGTCCTCGAAGTCCGCCTGCTCAGCGCCGTGCAATTCTCAGGCCTGCACGTGCGCATAGCGGCTGTCTAGGAAGTGGACCGGACAATCTCAAGATGCGGTCTGTGGACTTGTCAAGACCCTTCGCGAAATTTCTTTCGATCTTGCGCAGCGGGCTGTCCCAACTCGTGCTTGTCCGCATCAGAAAGCTCATGAGGAAGCGGTAAGAACCCGTACCCAAGGTCGTCGCACGATGAGAGGCAGCGCCGTGACCATCAGAGCAGGACAGCAACGAGACTTCGCTGAATGTTGGCGCACGGCACCCGGGAGCGAACGACACACTCCCTGACGAAGGAGGATAGCATATGCTGAGGTCTCGGTTCTTCGGGATTTGTGCGGCCGTGGCGATTGTGACGGCACTGCTTGCGCTGGCAAGCGCACCTCAGGCGGGCGCTCAGCAGCGCATGATCATTCGGTTCGGTCACGTCGGCTTCCCGGGCTCGCTGTTCGACCTTACCGCCAGCGAGTACGCCAAGCGTGTCAACAGCGAGCTGGGGGCTCGGGTGG
>JBOGSE010000261.1:0-8264 GCA_050694895.1 bacterium
GCAGCTCATCGACCTTGGCGTTCTTGTAGAAGGACGGCGCCAGCCCGGCGGGCGGGGCCTGTGAAGAGTGAAACTGCCCATAGAGCACGCCATCGCAGTCGAGCACCGGCCAGGCCCATCCCAGCACGATCATCTGGACGCGTGTGCGATCCACAGGCTGCGTGATCGTCCCCACGTAGGTCGGCCAGTCCATCGTACTGAGGTTGACCCGAATGTTGACGTTGCGCAGCTGGGCCGCGACGCCCTGGGCGAACTGAAAGTCCTGAATGTACCGGCCCGTGGGCGCGAGGAAATTGACCTCGAACCCGTCCTTGAACCCCGCCTCCGCCAGGAGCTGCTTGGCCTTGATGGGATTGAAGGGGTACCCGCCTTCCTGGACCTTGTGGTAGCCAAACATCATCGAGGGACACGGCGAGTCGACCAGCGTCCCCAGATCAAACAGGATGCTGGCCACAAGCGCCCTCTTATTGATGGCATAGTTCATCGCCTGGCGCACGCGCGCGTCCTTGAACGGGCCCCACTGGGTGTTCATGATCAGGAAGATGACGCGATCGCTCGGCGCCTCGACCACGGTGACGCGGGGATTCTTGCGGAGGCCCTTGACGTCCGGCGCCGGGGGCAGCATGGCCATGTGGACATCGCCCGCGAGGACCTGCGCCAGCCGCGTACCCGCATCCGGCACCACGCGGAAGAGCACCTCTTCGAACTGCCCCTTCTTGCCCCAGTAGTTGTTGTTGCGCTCGGCCAGGATCGAATCGCCGCGGCGCCATTCCTTGAAGACATACGGACCGGTCCCGCCGCCCACCGGGGCCGCCGTCCACCGCTCGCCGGCGCGGGCCACGGCCGCCGGTGAGACAATGGCCGCCTGCGTCGTGGACAGGCCCCCGAGGAATGACGGGGAGGGTTGCTTCAACGTGATCCGCACCGTTGCATCATCCACCGCTTCGACGGTGTTGATGGGCGTGTAGAAGAACCGGATCCCCACCCGGATGCGGGGATCGAGCAGCCTCTCCAACGTCACCTTGACGGCCGCGGCGTTCAGCGCGGTGCCATCGTGGAACGTGACCCCGCGGCGGAGCGTGAACGTGTAGGTCAGGCCGTCGCGCGAGACTTGCCATCGCGTCGCCAGGCGCGGCACAAACTCATCCTTGGCCGCGTCGTAGTCGACGAGGGTGTCGAAGAAGTAGTCGACCATGTTGGCGATGGTTGTGGTTGTCTGTTGCGCCGGATCCAGCGTATCGGCATCGATGCCGACCGCGACGCGCAACTGTCTGGGCACCGCCTGCGCGGTCACCGGCCCACCCTGGAACGAGAAGAGCGTGGCCACCAGCACCAGGCCTATGACGGCCCGTAGGATGCGTCTGCTCATCCGCTTCCCCCCTTATACGAATTCGCCAAGCCTGTTGAAGATTGGAAGAACACTACGGCGCCATCCTCCGGTTCCCTCCCAACGGCGCTGTGCACCGGTGGCAGGAAGGGTCCCCGCAATCCCGAAGGACCGTGCATGCGCAAGATGGCGGTTCTTGCGTGCGCGGTACTCGCGCTGCTGGGCGTGGTCCCCCAGGCGGGCGCGCAGGATGCGGCCACGACCGCCACGATCGCCAAGAATCTCGCGGAGAATATCCTGGGAAAGGGCCAGGTGCGCTCGAGCCGGGTCGTCAACGATGGCCGGCGGGTTGAGATCGTGTGGGAGTCCGCAACGTTCAAACTCAAGAACACGCGCGACCATACGCGAGAGTTGCTGCGGGTCGAGGCCGAGTTCGCTGCCTCGGCGATCTTCCGTGTCCTCACCGACGTCCATGAGATACAGTTCCAGATCGTTTTGGGAAAGCGGTCCCTCGCTACCGGCTCCGCCAGCCGCGCGCGGCCGCTGCTGGTGACGTACGCCACCGACCTGGGCGGATAAACCCGGCCCGGGTGTGCCCCCGGGGCTCATAAGCGCGAGGGCGGCCGTCCGGCCGCCCTCGCTGACTTCTCCGGTCTCGCGTGACTTACGGTGATCCGGCCGCCTGCACGAAGAACGCCCCCGTGTGGCCGCGGGACGCGTGGTCGAAGATGCTGCACAGGATCGCAAACGATCCACGCCCCTTCGCGACAAACTCGACCTCCGCGGACTTCCCGGGGTCGAGGGCGATCCACTTGCGATCTTCGCTGATCCCCTGCCGTCCGTCGCCGCGGACGGTCAGGTTGATATCCAGCCAGAAGCGCGAAGACATATTGTGGACGAAGCGCGGGCCGGTGTTCGTGAGTTTGAGCACGACCGTCTCGCCCTCGTTGAAGCGGATCTGGTTGGGCTCGTACTTGTACTCTGACATCGTGACTTCGATGACCCGCCGCGCCGTCTGCGCCGGCACGGCCTTCGTCATACCGAGCGGAATCGCCAGGAGCAGCACACCGATCACTGCGACGCGGAATCGCATCCCCGTTCCTCCATGTGGACGCCTCGCGCAGACCTACTGCGACCCCGAGGGCTTGATGAAGAACGCGCCGACCATACCGGCCGGCGCATGGGTGAAGAGGCTGCAGATGAACGCGGCCGATCCGCGGCCCTGCGCGACGAACTCGAACTCGCCAGACTTCCCGACGTCAACATGCACCCACTTCCGGTCCTCATCGACTCCCTGACGGGCATCTCCCCTTACTGTCAAGGGGATATTCACCAGGTAGCGCGAGGCAAGAGTGTGGGGAAAGCGAGGGCCGGCGTTCCTCAACCTGATGACGACCGTGTCGCCCTCGTTGAAGGTAATCTGGCTCGGCTCGATCTTGAACTCCGACAGCGTGACTTCGATCACGCGTCGCGTCGGCGCCTGCGCGGGCCCCGCCGTCGCGAGCCCGAGCGTGATCGCAACCAGCAATACTCCGACCAGTGCCATCCGACACCTCATAGTATCCCCCCCTTGAGGGAAGTTTGGACCTGGAACTGGCGTTGCCCTTCTGCCGAGCAGTCGCCTGTAGCGAACGTGTGAGGACCGGCCTTTGTTCCCATTCACAGGAAATCCCTCGCATAGCCAGAAGCAGACCGCAACGCGCTCTCTCATTCCACGAAGGGAGGACGCCCGTGCAGGGGAAAGCCACGTTCTTCAAGCACCCGATCCATCCGCTCCTGGTCCCGTTCCCTATCGCGTTCTTCACGGGCTCCGTGCTGGCGGACCTTATCTTTTTCTTCACGACGCGTGACTACTGGCCGCGCGTGGCCTCCACGCTGATCGGGTTTGGCATCCTGTTCGCGGTGCTCGCCGCGATCTTCGGCTACCTGGACTACTCCTCGGCGCTGATGTCGCCGCGCGCCAGGCAGACGGCCACGACCCACATGTATATCAACCTCGGCGTCACCTTCCTCTTTCTGATCGATTTCTTCCTGCGCAGGCGCAATCCCGAAGCGCCGCTTGGCTATCTCCTCTCGCTGGCGGGCATCGTGGGCCTTGCCGCCTCGGTCTGGTTGGGCGGGGTGCTGGTGTACGAAGAGCACGTCGGTGTGGCAGAGGACATTCCGAGCCTTCCCAGGACTCCGCCGCCAGGCCCCGGCATCCGCTGACCGCCGGCCGTTTGGGGCTATGGGGCCACGATCCCGTTGCGCAGCAATCCGATACCGTCGATCGAGGCTTCGACGACGTCACCGGGGCGCAGCCAGGGTGGCGGGGTCCGGCCCATGGCCACTCCCGCGGGTGTTCCGGTTGCCAGGATATCTCCGGGCTCGATCGTCATCCCGGCGGAGAGCGCCTCAATGAGCTGCGCGACCGTGAAGACCATGCTCCGGGTCGAGGCATCCTGCCGGACCTCGCCGTTCACGGTCATGCGAAGGCGCAGGTCTTGGGGATCGGGGACGGCCGAGCGGTGAACGACGGCCGGGCCCATCGGGGCGAACGTGTCGAGTGATTTCCCCTTGAACCACTGCTCGTGCCGTCGCTGCAGATCGCGCGCGGTGATGTCGTTCATGATCGTATAGCCGAAGACGTACTCGAGCGCGCGCTCCACCGGGATGTCACGGCCTCGCTTGCCGAAGACCACCGCCAGCTCGACCTCGTAATCGAGCGCACGGGTCGCAGAGTGATGCACCACCGGAGCCCCGGGCCCCACGACGCAGGTCGGCGGCTTGGTGAAGAACACCGGCACCGCCGGCACGGTGCCACCGCTCTCCTTTGCATGCTCGGCGTAGTTGCGGCCCATGCAGAAGATGTTCTTCCGCGGCCGCGGGATCGGTGCCAGCAGCCGTGCCTGGGTTGCCGCCAGGGCCACGCCCCTCGCCTGGCCACTCCGCAGCAGTCGGCGGCCCGCAGCCACGGCCGCGCGGGCTGATGCGAGTGAGCCGCGCTCGATGAACGACACGAGGTCATCGGGGACATCGGCCGTCCCCGCGTCTCCCCCGCGCCGCGACCCGCTGCGCCGCTGCCCGCGCCCCCGCGCCGCCCGTTCCACCAGCGGCGCGTAAAGGAAGACGTGCTCACCGTCGAGGATGCCGAGTCTGGCCTGCCGGCCAACCTGTACGGTCACAAATCGCATGCGGTACCCTCCGTGGAAATCGCTCCGAGAGATTCCCGCTGCAGGGGCGTTCTCCTTGCGATCCGTAAATCGGTTCGCGTGCCGTGATTCGTGCGGTGACCCGCAGCGTGAGGGTGAGCAGGAATTCCTGTGATTCCGGTCGCATCAGTGCGCTAAGGCCGTGTGGCCGGCTGCGGCCGGGCGTGCTGACGACAGATGTGGTCGAGGCGACAGCCGGCGCCGCCCGCCGGTGGGGGTACGCCGAGCACACCTACTTCGGGATTTCGGCCACGGGCTCGGCACCGACCTGCACGAAGCACCCACGATCGGCGAGAAGGTGACCGGGGGCCGCGCTCCCGAGCGTCTCGAGGCCGGAATGGTCGTGGCCCTTGAGCCCGGCGTTCTGCTGCCCGGGGTGGGAGGCGGGCATCTCGAGGATGTTGCGCTTGTGACCAATGATGCGCCGGAAATTCTCACCAAGACGCCGTTTTTGACGGAGTACCTGTAGGAGGCCGGAGGGACTTATGGAAGGGCGAGTCTGGCACGCGCGCCAGGTGGTCGAGACGATTGACCAGATGCCACAGCAGTTCTTTCGGTTGCTCAACCGCAAGGACCTGACCGTCGGCGTGCTCCGCGTCCATCCCGGCGGCCTGGATATGCAGGGCATGCACACCCAGGATGAAGTGTACGCGGTCGTCGGTGGGCGCGGCCTTCTGCGCCTCGGCGATGTCGATCACCCTGTGAGCCCGGGGTCGATCATCTTCGTGCCGGCCGGGTTGGCACACCGCTTTCACGGCAACAAGGAACTGCTGACGCTCGCCTACGTCATGATCCCGGCGGGGTAGGGTGTGGGCCGGCCCGCCGCCCTGCGCTGCCTCCACTGCGGGACACGCGCCGCCGCATGGCCGCCGCCTCCGGCCTGCCCGGCGTGCCGGACGCCCGAGTTCGCCTCAAACCTGGTCTGCGAGTACGGCGAGACCGGCGCCGGCGCACCGGGGGCCGGTCTGACCAGCCCGGGCGAGATACGCCGTCTTGCGAGTCTGCCCGGGGGTGTCTGGCGCTTCGCGCCGCTGCTGCCGGATGTGGGCGCGCCAGTCACCATGGGCGAAGGCGATACACCGCTCGTGCGGCTGGCGCGGCTGGGAGCGAACCTGGGCCTCGCGAGCCTGTGGCTCAAGGACGAGTCGCAGAATCCGACCTGGTCGTTCAAGGATCGGCTGTGCAGCGTGGCGGTCAGCGTCGCGGCGTCGCATGCGGCCCCCGGCATCGTCGCCGCATCGACCGGCAATCACGGCGCGTCGACCGCGGCGTACGCCGCCCGCGCGGGGCTTCCGTGCATTATCTTCGCAACGCCGACCGCGCCTCCGACGATCGTTACGTTGATGCAGGCGTACGGCGCCATGGTGGTGATCGTGCCGACCTCTGAGGACCGTTGGCGCATGGTCGGGGCGTGCGTGGAGGGGTGGGGCTGGTTTTCGACCACGAACAGTATTTTGCCGCCCGTGGGGAGCACGCCCTACGGCCTGGAAGGCTACAAGACCATCGCCTATGAGGTGGCGGCGGCGCTGGATTGGGAGGTCCCGGATGTCTTCATCATCCCGGTGTCCAACGGCGACGGCCTGATCGGCATCTGGAGCGGATTTCAGGACCTGCTGGCCTGTGGCGCGATCGCTCGCCTCCCGCGCCTCATCGCCGCCGAGCCCTATCCCGCCTACAGCGAGGCATTGCTGGTCTCGCCCCACCGCCTCATCACGGTGCCGAGGAGCCAGAGCGTCGCGTTCAATGTCGGGACCGGCGCACCGACCTACCAGGGCCTCGCGGCGCTGCGCGAGAGTGGCGGGGAAGCCGTGGTCGTCGACGATGACACGGCGTTGGCGATGCAACGTCGCGTCGCGGGAACGGAAGGCATGTACGCGGAGGTCTCGTCGGTCATCAGCGTGGCCGCGGCCGCCGGTCTCGTCGCGGCGCGCAGGCTTCCATCCGACGCCCGCGTGGTCTGTCTGTCGACCTCATCAGGGCTCAAGGATCCGGGAGCAACGGCGAAGACGCTGCCGCCGGCGCCCGTGATCGAACCCGACCTCACAGCCCTTGGCCGCGCCCTGGCACACACCTACGGGTTCTCGAGGCGCAGCGATGCAGTACGCAGCTTTCGACGCACACAAGCACTACACCTGGGCGCGGGTAGAACGCCCAGACGGGACGGTGGTGCGGGAGAAGAAGATCCTCCATGAGCGTGGGGCCCTCCAGCAGTTCCTGAACTGGTGCATGCCCGCAAGGCGAAGCTGATGCTGGGGACGGTTGACAGGCGCTGCGCTATCAGAGAGGGAACGAGTTGGGCCAGCCTGCTGCGCGAGATCGAAAGAAATTTCGCGAAGGGGCTTGACAAGTCCACAGACCGCACCTTGAGAGTGCCCGGGAGACACTCTTAGACGGTCACCAGTTGCCCGTGCAGGGCCTTAGCATCGCGCGGCAATACGTGGAGACACTTCGAGAACGTTTGAGTTCATGTACGTCATTCTACGACGTTCCTCTGGCCTCCGAAGACCGCATGGTATAAGAAAGCATGGACACGAATGACGTACTCGCCCGTGTGGCGCGGCTGTCCGATCATGATCTCCTCGCGCAGGTGAAGGATCTGGCGCGGCGCGAACGGGAGGCGACCGTCGCGCTCATTGTGCATCTCGCGGAACTCGACGAGCGGCGCCTGTACCTCGCGGAAGGCTACCCGTCACTGTTCAAGTACTGCACGGACGTGCTCCATCTCTCCGAGCACGCCGCCTACAACCGTATCGAGACGGCGCGGGCGGTGCGGCACTGTCCGGTGCTCCTGGAGCACCTGGCCGCGGGATGGGTGACGCTCTTCGCGGTGCGCCGGCTGGCCCCGCACCTGACCCCGGCGAATCACCGTGGCGTGCTGGCCCTGGCGCGCCACAAGAGCAAGCGTGAGATCGAGGAGCTCATCGCCCGGCTGCGCCCGCAGCCGCCGGTCCCGGATGTGATTCGCAAGCTCCCGGCCCGGACGCTGGCGGCAAGCACGGTGCCGCTGTCGGTCGGGGGTCAGGATGCGCCGAGTACGTCACAGGATGACGACACGTCTGAGATCGTGCTAACCGTCGCGCAGGAGATGCCCGCGCCGGCCACGCCGCCGGCCCCGCCTGCGCGCCGGGCAGTCGTCAGTCCGCTCGCTCCCGAGCGCTACAAGGTGCAATTTACGGCGGGCGCGGAAGTGCACGCGAAGCTGCGCGAGGCCCAGGCGCTCTTGCGGTATCAGATTCCGGACGGCGATCTCGAGCAGATCTTCGATCGGGCGCTGGAGGCGCTGTTGGCAAATCTCCGGAAGCACAAGCTCGCCGCGACGGACCGCCCACGCGAGAATCGAACCCAGGCTTCCGGGGCCGAGCCGAACTCCGTGCCGCGCTCGCGCCATATTCCGGCAGCGGTGAGACGGACCGTCTGGGCCCGGGACAGCGGACGGTGCGCGTTTGTCTCAACCGATGGACAACGGTGCGCCGAAGCGGCCTTCCTCGAATTCCATCATGTCGTGCCGTATGCGCGTGGGGGACCGTCCAGCGTGAGCAACATCGAACTGCGCTGCCGGGCGCACAACGGCTACGAGGCGGAGTGCCACTTCGGCCGATGGGGCACGGCCGGGGTGCGGGAGGAACCGGAGGCCTACGTGCCCCGCGCTTCGGCAGTCGGCGTTGCTGTCAGCGGAGCGAGCACCAACTCGTTCTGGAACGAGTTCCGAAAGCGGCTCCGGCGGCAACCGCGAATGCGACAGTCCC
>JBOGSE010000262.1:0-10824 GCA_050694895.1 bacterium
GACTTCACCCACTTGGGCCATGCAAACCCCAGTAGACGATCGGTCAGGAGGCGAAAGTGATGCGGCTTTCCTGGCTCAACGTTCATCACAACGCTTTTTGATCCAAAGCCATCGCGCACCAGCGTAACGCGGTACTCTCCCGGCTCGATCTCGGCGTAGACTGCCCCGCGGGGCGTCGAGCGCACGACGGCGGTGCTGCGTCCTTCTCGCTCAAGCTCGAGCAAAACGTCGCCTAAGGCAACATAGCGTTCGTTGCTCACATAGCCAACGAGCATCCGAACCTCCTAAGAATTGGCAGGGATGACGATCATTACTTCGTCCGCGCGGTAACGCAACCTGCGTAGAGTCTCAACCCTCGCATCTATCCAATCCTCAAGGCGGCGAGAGCATGATCATGCGCCGAAGGGCCCGGGGTAGAAGTCCCAGCCCGACGGCGCGACAATATCACCCTGTTTGTGCTCTAAGCGGCCCCTTGGGCAAAGGTAAACCCTGGCCCCTACCCTCGCTCGACGTTAATGGTCGTCGCCACGTTCATCGGCTTGGTCAGGGCCAGATAGACCGGGCAGCGTTCTGTCCATGCCTGCATCACGCTTCGGACGTCGCGTTCGCCATCCGGTGAAGAAATCGTGATATCAAGCTCGATGTCTTGAAGATCGGGCGGCGCAGAGTCGAGGCCCACGAGACCGCGGAAGTCTGTGCGGCACCGTACCGTGGCACGCACATCCGTGATGCGCACGTTCAAGAGCGGCCCTAGCGTATCTCGGATGAATACGACCGCACACCCAGCGAGCGCGCTCAGCAGCAGTGCCGTAGGGCTAGGGGCCTGATTCGAGCCACCGAGGGGGAGTGGCAGGTCGGCACGCCACGAGAACGAGCCCGCCTCCATGACTGCCTGACTTCCGTCGGTCCGCGCGGTGACGACGGGCCTCACCTGGGCCTTCTCGGGCTGCTCTTTCCAGAGGCGGACGGTGTTGAGAATCGTCCCGGTCTCCATGGTGGGATCTCCTGCTCTCCGGGCCATTGGCCTAGCGATTCCTGGGATCATCTGACGGGTTCACGTAGGTCACGCTCCAGGGGCCCACACCGTGCAGTTGGAGCACGGTCTCCTCATTGAACCATACATAGTGCCTGTGGCCGCTCGGCATCAGCACGAAGCCGCCGGCTGGGACGGCAGTCCCCCGACTTTTGTCGAGCCTGTCGCCTTCGCCGATGTTGAAGGCGCCCGAGATAACCGTGAGATGCTCGATGCCGGGGTGCCAATGGGCGGGAACCTCAAAGCCCGCGGGCAACTTCAGGCGCATGGTGAACGGTCCTTCCTTGGTCAGGTCTCCCTCAAGGACCACGGCCTGCGCGCCACGCGGCAGCGACGGTGGGCCGGCCTGCCAGGCGATCTGGACCGGGCTCACTGTAAGCATTCTCTCCTGAGCAACCGCCATTGTTACGACGGTCAAAACCGGTGCGAGTACTGCGAGAATCTTCGTGCTCCGCATCGGAAGAACACCTCCCTTTTGTGATGGTCCTAGAGTAGGCTCCTATGCGGAACGAAGCATCGGGGGAAAGGCCTATGGCGGTACCTATTCAGAAAGCATCGCATGCCGCGGCGCAAACGGGCTAGTTGGCGGGCGTTCTGGCCGAGGAGACAGCCTCTTGAGAGACCGCAACCCAGGCCGCGATCTGCGCCCTGGAGTTGAAGCCGAGCTTGTTCAGGATGTGCTGGACGTGAGCGTCTACGGTGCGCTCGCTGATCACCAGGGTCTTGCCGATCTCGCGGTTGGACAGGCCCTGCGCGACCAGGCCGGCGACTTCCCGTTCACGAGGCGTCAGGGGACTGGGCTCAGGGCCTCCGTCCGGCTTAGGCGACGCGCGTAAGGGAGGAGTCGGCAAGGCCAGGCGTCCCAAGCCATAGTCGACGACGAGATCGAGTGGCATCCGCCGACCTTCCGCCCAGGCCGATCCGAAGGCGTCCCGTCCCAACCCCGTTAGGATGGTCACGATCGATCGGCCGATGATGGTCTGGTCGGTCACCGCATGTGGTGAATAGGTAAGTCCATGAGGTTCATGAATCGCCTCGGCCGCGCCGTACAGCCGGGCCGCTCGCGCAAAATCACCCTCGGTCGATGCCACCACGGCAAGACCCTGAATCGCATTGCCGATGAGGTACCAGTCGTTGAGTTCACGAGCCAGTCCCAGGCTCTCGGCCAGCAGTGCTTTGGCCCTCGGAGGGTCGCTCCGGGAGATCGCCGTCGCGCCGAGATTCATGAGGCACCGGGTCATGAGCTCCCGATCGTTCATGCTGCGGGCGAGCGCCAGACCCTCCTCGTCGAGCGCTATCGCGCGCTCCATCTGGCCATGCACCCTGGCGAATGCGGCCGAGCCATGGAGGAGCTTTGCCCGCAGCGGAGGCGCAGCCCCGCGGCTCTTCGCTAGCGCCGCCTCGACCCAACGATACCCTTCGCCGACGTTGCCGCGGGACATCCAGAACTTGCACATTCTGCTCGCCACCCGCAGCTCGCCATCCACGTTCTGTCGTTCCGAGGCCCAGGCCAGGGCGGCTCTCAGATTGTCGTACTCTGCTTCCATCATCGCTTCCCATTCGGGCGTCGCCTGGTCACTGACGCGCCGCGCACCCTCGCGTTCCGCCACGCGTATGAAGTACTCGAGATGACGGTCGCGCGTCTGCTCTTTCTCTCCCGCGGCCGCCAGCTGCTCGGACGCATACTCTCGGATCGTTTCCAGTATGCCGAAGCGTGGCTCGGAGGACACGGCAGGCTCGCGCCGCAGGAGGTTCTTTTTGACCAGCGCGGAGATGGTCTCAAGACTGTCTGCGCTGTTTTCTATCGCGACCGCAGACGCGGCTTCAAGCGTAAAGCCCCCGACAAAAACGGACAGGCGGCGGAAAACGGCGCGCTCTTCGCCTTCGAGCAGATCCTCGCTCCAGGCGATGGCGGCTCGCAACGTTTGTTGCCGCTCCGGGACATCACGCGGGCCCCCCACGAGCAGGGGGAGCCGGTGAGCCAGGTGGGACAGAATGCCGTGGGGTGGCAGCACTTTGATGCGGACCGCGGCGAGCTCGATAGCCAGCGGCAGGCCATCCAGGCGCCGACAAATCTCCGCCACCGCTCGGGCGTTCTCAGCATTTAATGCGAAGGCTGGCTCGATGGCTATCGCGCGGGCCACAAACAACGCGACGGCAGGATTGCGGGACAGCGTCGCCGGATCCGCCGGCCCATCCGGATCTGGGAGGTCCAATGGCGAAACCGGAAACTCGTGTTCGGCGCTGAGGTGGAGGGCCTCCCGGCTGGTGATCAACACCTTCAGGCGCGGGCAGGCGGCAAGCAGAGCGGCCACACTGGTGCCCGCGGGGGTGACCTGTTCAAAGTTGTCGAGCACCAGCAGGAGCGATGTGTTCGAAAGATGCCGCGTGAGGCGCTCGCGGGACGGCCGCGGTGTAAAACGGGTGATCCGAAGACGCTGGATGAGCGCATGCTCGAACTGCTCGACGTCGCGGATCGGGGCCAGGTTGACGAACACTGAGCCAGATCGAAAGTCCTCTTCCAGTGTGGCGGCTACGGCGGCAGCCAGTCTGGTCTTCCCGACTCCGGGCGGGCCCGACAACGTGAGCAGCCGGACTTCTGGACGGCGCAGCACCTTCACGATCGATGCGATCTCGCGGTCGCGGCCAATCAGGGGCGTAGGTGGAGGAACGCGATCCAGCGCAGACGGCTGACGCTTATGAGGACGAACTGCCTGGCGCGGCGCGTGTGATCTCAAGGCTACACCTAGCTCTTCACCGGCGCCCTATGGTGAGACCTCCCACATCGACCTACATCATCCCCCGCCGCAGCCGCGGGTCCAGCGCATCCCGGAGCGCGTCACCCATGAGATTCGGTCCCAAGACGACGAGGGCGATCGCCAGCCCGGGGTAGACCGCGACCCAGGGCGCCAGCTCCATGAACTTTCGGCCCGAGTCCAGCATTGTCCCCCATGACGGGTCGGGTGGCTGCGTGCCCAATCCCAGGAAGGAGAGCGTGGCCTCGCTCAGGATGGCCGTCGAAATGGAGAGCGTCGTCTGGATGATCACCGGGACGGCGATGTTGGGGAGCACGTAGCGGAGCATGACGCGCAACCAGCCCGCGCCGAACGCGCGCGCGCCCTCGACGCACTGTTGCTGCATCACGACGAGGGTGGGGCCACTCACGATACGGGCGAAGATCGGTGAGTAGACGAATCCCGGTCGCGATCATCGCAGTCGTCATACTCGGGCCCAGCACCCCCGAGAGATCAGGGTAGGAAGCGAGCCCTCTCTTCTTTAGTAGGCAGACGGCAGGCCTCTCTACGTCCAAACCAGCGGTATCGATTTTGGGCCAGCAAACGGTAGCACGGATTACGAATTGACCGCGGAACAAACCGCACCAGGCTGAGAAGCCACCCTAGGCCTCCCAGTCGACGATAGACTTCCAGCGATGCATCCGAGTGCTCGTGGAGGCCCCGCTCATCGAGGTACAGTACGGACCAGGTCAGCGGGTCTTCCGGTGGCGCAGGAAGCAATTTGCGTGCGGTCTCGCCTTGGAGCGGTGCAAAATGGAAGATGCCACGTACATCCGCACGAATGATCATATCGACCCATCGGTTGCACAAACCACAGACACCGTCGAAAAAGATGATCGGATGCTGTCGCGTGGATTCGTACATCACTCCTCTTGACGGGCTCATCATAGGCTTTGTTCATCAAGCAGGGCTAGTGACGGTTCGCAAGCGCGAGCACGGCCTCGGCGCCCGCGACAACGTCAGAGGCAACACGCCCGTCTGCACTACGAGTATGGCCATCGGCGTGCCGTTGGCACCGAACGCAGCCCCGACAGAAGGGGCTTCGTCGAGAAGGACCGTCGAGCGGAAGCCTTCGGCGCGGGTGCTCTGCACGTCCCCGGACGAGATGACCACCAGCCGCTGGGTCTGACCGTTGCTTGATTTCTCCCACGCGAGAAGCGTCACAGTTGGGCTTCGGTGGACAATCTGCCGCGCGCACGCGAGTCACCCGAAGCGCCGCAGGTGCGGCAGCCCAGAGGAGCGCGCGCCTGAGCATATGCCTGGGCAGCGCGTCAGTCGCATCAACCCGTACGGCGGCACATTCGAGCTGTCACGATGCGGCCCCGACACTTGCGGCAGTTACCAGGTCGGCGCAGGGAAGTTGACCGTGCGCTGGGACGGTGGCGGCGCGGGCCAATGGACGTTTGCGACAACCGCCGAGGGCATCACCCTCGATCGGACCGCGTACAGGCCTGCGCGGGCCATGACCGCGGCGTCGCTCGTAGGCCAATGGAGTGACGGCTCGGCCGGCGGCTCGAACGTCTTTACGTTCGACAGCAGCGGCCGGTTCAGCTTCGGTGTGGGAAGCGATCCCGGCCTGACAGGAACCTACGGCGTGCAGGGATTCACGCTGACCCTCGCGTTCGCGGACGGTGACATAAAACGCCGGACGCTTTTTGCCGCGAGCGCTGCCACTCCGGCCGGGATGATCAGCGTGGACGCCAGAGTGTACGCTCGGAGGTAACGATCTCCGCCGGCGCCACCGCGTGCTTATTTCGGGCGGGCAAGACCAGCCTGAGGATGGGCCAAGCCTCCTTCGTCGAGTTACATCATCCCGCGCCGCAGCCGCGGGTCCAGCGCATCCCGGAGCGCGTCACCCATGAGATTCAGTCCCAGGACGACGAGGGCGATCGCCAGCCCGGGGTAGACTGCGACCCAGGGCGCCAGCTCCATGAACTTTCGGCCCGAGCCCAGCATTGTCCCCCACGACGGATCCGGCGGCTGGGTGCCCAATCCTAGGAATGAGAGCGTCGCCTCGCTCAGGATGGCTGTTGAAAAGGACAGCGTCGTCTGGATGATCACCGGCGCGGCGATGTTGGGCAGCACATACCGGAGAATGATGCGCAGCCATCCAGCGCCGAACGCGCGGGCGCCCTCGACGTACTGCTGCTGCATCACGACGAGCGTCGGCCCGCGCACGATACGCGCAAAGATCGGCGCGTACACGATTCCGATCGCAATCATCGCCGTCGTCATGCTTGCCCCCAGTACCCCCGAGATGGCAATGATCAGGATGATCGTCGGGAAGGCAAACATGATGTCAACCACGCGCATAACCAGGCTGTCGACCAGCCCCAGATAATAGGCGGAAACCAATCCCAGGGCGCCGCCGAGGAACAGGGCGATGCCTACCGAGATCACGCCGACCTGGAACGACACCCGTGAGCCATAGATGATACGGCTGAGCACATCGCGTCCGAACTCATCAGTCCCGAGCAAGTGCTGGCCGCCCGGAGGCAGCAGCCGTTTGGACGGCTGCGCGAGCGGATCGAACGGTGCGATGAGCGGGGCGGCGATGGCGAGGACGATGAATACCAGCACGAGCCCGATACCGGCGAGCCCTACCGGATGCCTGACGAGATGGCCGGCCACCTCGACGAACGGGTTGCGTGTCCTGTGGGGCGTCCATACGCCCTTGACGACCTGCGTCTCTGTGGCCATCGCCTCAGCCGCGCTCAGTCATACCGGATCCGCGGATCGAGATATGCGTACACGAGGTCAACCAACAGGTTGACCAGGACGAACACCACCGCCACGAAGAGCACGCCGCCCTGCACCACGGGATAGTCCCGTTGATAGATGCCGTTGAGGATCATCCAGCCGATCCCCGGCATCCCGAAGATCTGCTCGATGACCACCGCGCCGCCGAGCAGGACGCCCACCTGGATTCCCTGGACAGTGATGACCGGAATCGCGGCGTTCTTGAATGCATGCCGGGCCAGCACCACCTGCTCCCGGAGGCCCTTCGATCGCGCCGTGCGGATGTAGTCCTGCCCAAGGACCTCGAGCATCGACGACCGCATCATCCGCATGACGACGGCCATCAGGACCGCGCTCAGCGACAGCACGGGCAGGAGCATCTGCTGAAGGTTCGCGAGGAGATCTTTGAACGGGCTGATCCAGATCAGCGAGGGCTGCCATCCAAGATAGAGCGATGAGACCAGCAGCAGCATCGTCGCCAGCCAGAAATTCGGCACCGATAACCCAATGAGGCCCGAGATGTGCGCCACGAAATCCAGAGCGCCATTGCGGCGAACTGCCGAGAGCACCCCGAGCGGGATGGCCACAATCCAGGCGAGGCCCGCCGCCAGCACCGCCAGCTCGATGGTGATCGGCAGCCGCTGCAGGATGACCTGCGTGATCGGCTGGGCCGTCCGCACCGAGAGGCCGAGGTTGCCACGCACAACCTCGAAGAGCCAGTTCACATAGTGGATGTGAATCGGGGCGTCAAGCCCGAACAGCCTGTAGAGTGCCTTGCGCTGCTCGGGTCCGAGCACCAGCTCGGGTCCGACCAGAATGTCTACGGCATCGCCGGGCAGCAGGCGCATGAGGACCAGCACCAGCGCGGAAATGCCCAGCAGGGTGGGAACCAACAGGACGAGACGGCGAAGGAGATATCTCCCCATCGGGCCTCTCCTGTGTAGATCCGCTTACTTATCGAGCCACGCGTTCTTCAGTCCAAAGTCGCGGCGCGTGAATGGGCTCTGCGTGTAACCCTTCAGATAGTTCTGTGTGCCCTCAACGATGTTGTCCACGGCGATCCAGAACATCGGGAAGTCAACGAGCAGGCGGCGCTGCGCCTCATCGTACAGGAACTTTCGCTGCACGGGGTTGACGGTGGTCCGCGCCCGCAGCAGCAGGTCATCCACCGTCGGGTTGTTGTAGCCAGCCGCGAACGGGTTCTTCGAGTAAAAGCGCGCCCACAGGAACCCGTCCGGATCGTGCCGCGGTGTGAACGCGTTGGCCTGCATATCGTAGTTGAAGTTGGGTGGGCCGGCTTCCCTGATGAACACCCCGGTCTCGACCTGGCGGATATTGACGGTGATCCCGATCTTGGCCAGCTGGTCCTTCAGCACGACCGCAGCGGCGGTGTAGAATCCAGCCCCGCCGAACGGGGTGACAAGCATGTCCATCTGCTGACCTTCCTGCACACCGGCTTCCTTGAGCAATTGCTTCGCCTTGTCCGGGTCGCGCCGGTACCACCGGCGGCTCAGCTCCTCGGGAGGAATGAACCAGTTGCCGAAGCCCGTCGCGATCGGACCGGAGATTGTGCCCGACCCGGACAGTGCCTTGTCGATCATCTCCTGGCGGTCAATCGTCATGTTGATCGCCTGGCGCACACGAATGTCGCTCCACGGCTTCCGCAGCATGTTGGGAACCATTACGAACAGGAAGATCCGCGGGCTCTTCGTGAGGACGATGTTCCGTTGATTCCGCAACCGCTGTTCCCCAACGGGCGTGAGAAACGCGTAGTCGAGCGTGCGGGAGCGCAGGCCCGCCACGCGGGCGTCCTCCTCCTCGAGGACCTTGAACGTCACCCTGTCGATGTAGGGGAGCGGCTTCCCCCAGTAGTCCGGGTTCTTGGCCAGCTCGACGTGGCTCTTGGATACGTACTCGAGCATGCGGTACGGACCGGTCCCGTTGATCTGGGTCGCCAGGTTGCCGCTCATCGCCCCCCGCTTGAGAATCGCCGAGCTGCGCAAAATGGCGAACGCGCCGAGTAGCGGCGGGAACGGCGTCTTGGTGGAGAAGCGGATGGTGTTACGGTCGATCACGTCGACCCGGTCGAGCTGATCGAAGTTAGGCCTCCAGATCGCAGGCCCCCGGGGATCCAGGACGATATCGAAGGTGTACTTGACGTCATCGGCGGTGAAGTCCGTCCCGTCGTGAAACTTCACACCACGCCGCAGATGAAAGATGTACGTGTTCTCGTCCGGCGTGTCCCAGCGCTCCGCCAGTGCCGGGATGATCCGCATGCGCGAATCGTACCCCGTAAGGCTCTCATAACTGTGCTCGAATCCCTGCGTGGACTGGAAGGCGGAGTTCGTGATCGGGTTCATCGACACTGGGTCGCTCTCCGACGCCCAGACGGATGCGCCGCCGGGCTTGGGCACTCCGGCCGGGGACGGCGCCGGCGCGGGTGCCGGTGCCGCCGTGACGAACGGGGCGCTCATCCCGATCAGCCGCTCAATGGCCGCAAGGCTCAGGCCCAGAGCCGCCGCGCGCTTCAGCAGCTGGCGCCGTGATATCCGGCCAAACAAGAGATCATCTAGCAACCTCTGTTCTGGGTCCAGACGGCTCATATATCTTCCCCCTCGTTTGAATAGGGTCCGGGTTCGATTTGCCGCGTGCCTTCACCTGCCGAGGTCCTTGCGCGTGAAGCCCGGCTCGGGCGATATGCGGAAGACAGTAGCCCGTGCCGATCCTCTATCGAAACTTGCCCGGCAGCCAGCCGCCGTCGACCGGAAGACATACACCGGTGATGAACGCGGCTTCGTCGCTGCACAGAAACAGGGCTGCGTGGGCCACCTCTTCGGGTCGACCTTTGCGACCGAGCGTGCTGCGCGCGACCTGAAAACGGTAGCGCTCTTCCGAGACCGGACGCGTGTCGATGGCGCCGGGGGCGATGGCATTCACGCGGATGCCGCGCTGCCCGAAATCGAGCGCCATCGATCGTGTGAGGTGAATGACCGCGCCCTTCACCGTCACGTACGGAGCCTGGTTGGGAAAGGGCAGCACGCCGCCGACAGACGCGATATTCACGATGCTGCCGCCCCCGGTCATCGCCGGCACCGCAGACTTCGAACAGAGGAATGTCCCGGTCAGGCCAACGCCGAGCGAACGCGTCCAATCCTCCGGCGCGCAGTCGGCGACGCTGCCGTATTCGCCTAGATCCGCCGCATTGTTGATGAGGATGTCCAGGCGCCCGCGGGCCGCGAGGGTGGCGCTGACGAGGTTCTCTGCATCCGCTGCGAGGGCGACATCGCAGGGCACAAACAGACAGTCCCCGCCCGCAGCACCGATCTCCGCCGCGGCCGCTTGCCCGCGGGGCCGGTCGATATCGCCGATGGTGACTTCCGCCCCCTCCCGCGCGAACAGCGCCGCCGTGGCCCGGCCGATGCCCGATGCGCCGCCGGTGACAATCGCGACTTTCCCTTTCAGCCTCACCCTTGTCTCTCCCACGCCGGGAGACCATTCCACGGCCGCCGGACGGCTTCCCCGATACGCTCGAGCGCGACAAGATGGCCGTATGCTCCCCACGTCCAGCGCTGCGGGGTGTCTCCAAGACCAAAGTGACTCCGTAGCGCCTCGGCCACTTCAACCCGGAGTCCGTCTCCTTCAACGAACGCGACCTGAGCCGGGCGCGGAAGCTGATGGCCGAATCGGGTCAGGGCAGCGGGTTCTCAGTGCAGCTCAAGCACCTGACCAGCCGCGCGGAGTTCTTCACACTGGCGCAGGTGTTTCCAGGGCGAACATAGCCGAGATAGGCATCAAGATCGATCTCATCCCTCAGGAGATCGGCATCTGGGTCAACCAGGTGTTGGTCCAGCGCGATTTTCAGCTGGGCCTGACGGGCGTGATCCCGCGCTACGATCCCGACGCGATGCTGGGCGAGCAGTTCTCCGGCAGGCGTGTGAACGGAAGGGCCATCGGCTGGCGGCACGATCTGTTCGAAAAGCAGTTGGACCAGGGCCGGGCGAATGTCAGCCAGGAGGCGCGTCTATTGAATGAGCGGCCGATCCTCTATGGGGCAGCGCCTTCGGTGCAAGGCTTCAAGCCGGACATCCGGCAGCACACGCATTTCGTGGACGTGTGGCTGAAGCGCTGACCTCACGGGCCTTTCGGCAGATACGCCTTCGGCATCAGGCACCGCATCGAGTACAGCGGAACCTGCGCCTGACCCGGCCGCGCGTGGCCGGCAATCCCGACCAGCAGGTACGCGTCGTGCTTGCTCAT
>JBOGSE010000263.1:0-1641 GCA_050694895.1 bacterium
TTCGTCACCGACCTCCTCGTCCGCGCCGCCGACGTGACCCTCAAGGAAGGGCGCAAGCTTGTGCTTGTCCCGCGTGAGACGCCGCTGCACCTGGGCCACCTGCGCAACCTGGTCCGGGCCGCGGAGATCGGCGCCGTTATCCTGCCCCCGGCGCCGGCCTTCTACCACGCGCCGAAGTCGGTCGACGATCTCATCAACCAGACCGTGGGGAAGATTCTGGATCAATTCAATGTGCCACACACGCTCTTTCGCCGGTGGGAGGGCGCACCGGCGGAGAAGACCCGGGACGGAGGAGGCAGGAAAGCCCGGGGCCAGAAGGGCAGGGAGGACTAGCCGGGGTGGTGCTGCCCCCGCGGCTGTTTCAGTTCCTCCATCAGGGCGCGCAGGGGCTGCTGGTCACGGTCGGCGCCGACGGGTGGCCGCACGTGGCGTTTTCCTGGATCGGGTCGCCCGAACCGACCAGGGTCCGGGTGATCGCCGACGAGGGGAGCGCGACGCTGGCCAATCTGACGGCGAATGCCATCGCGGCCGCGCAGGTGATCGGCCCGGATAACCTCCTCTACCTGGTGAAAGGTGTCGCCAGCGTGCCAAGCGGAGAACGCAAGATTCCGGATGGTCTCAAGGTCGTGCTGGCGGAGCTGATCGTCCGGGAGGTGAAAGACCAGGGCTGGTCTCCCGTTGAGGTGGCTCCCCTTCGATACCTGTGGAGGGAGCCTCACATGGTCGAGGTGGAACGGGCTGTGTTTCGAATCCTGACGACATGACAATGGAGGTTGTGACGATGAGAAGGATCGCGGCTCTCTTGCTGGCAGGGCTACTCCTGGTCCTGCTGTCGCCGGCGCACGCCCAGACGACGTTCTCGGGCAAGACCGTCACCATCATCGTGGGCTACGCGCCGGGAGGCGGATACGATCGCATGGCCCGGATGATCGCCCGGTACCTGCCCAAGAACCTGCCGGGGAATCCCACCGTCATCGTGCAGAACATGCCCGGGGCCAACAGCCTCATCGCGGCCAACCACGTGTACGGGGTGGCGAGGCCCGACGGCCTGACCCTGGCCGCATTCAACCGGAACCTCGCCCTGGGCCAGCTCGTCAAGGTGGAGGGCGTCCGGTTCGACATGAGCAAGTTCGCCTGGATCGGCAGCCCCTCGAACGAGACCACGATCCTGGCGATCCGCAGCGATCTTCCCTACCGGACCTTCGACGAACTCAAGAGGGCCAGGGAGCCCCTGATCATTGGGGCGACGGGGCCGGGCGCGAACACCTATGATTTCCCGCTGCTGCTCAAGGCTTTTCTCGGGGTCAACCTGCGCATCGTCAGCGGCTACCCATCCAGCTCCGACATCATGCTGGCGATCGAGCGCAAGGAACTGGACGGCCGTGCGGGATCCTATTCGTCGATCAAGCCGTTTCTCGATCGCGGCCTCGTCCGCGCCGTGATCCGCGCCCGCGCCTCGGTGCCCGAGATCGAGAAGCTCCCGGTGGACGAAGAGCTGACCAGCGACCCCCGCGCCAAAGCGGTCATGGCCCTGCGCTCCACGCCCGAGGTCATCGGACGGCCGTTTGTGGCGCCCCCGGGCACGCCCGCGGACATCGTCCAGGCCTACCGTGAGGCGTTCTCGAAGGTCACCAAGGACGC
>JBOGSE010000264.1:0-2650 GCA_050694895.1 bacterium
CTGGCCGTGGTTCAGAGTCTTGTCAGCCTCGCAGAGTGGGCGGGGAGGAGCGCACACGGGCCGCGACGATCCCGCGCCATGGCGGTGTCGCTCGTAGTCGTAGCGGCAAGCATCTCCCTCCTGTCGCTCTGGCAGTACTACACTGTCCCCAAGCAGCCCTTTCGGGCCTCGATCCAGTACGTGCAGGCGCAACGGAGGCCCGGGGACGTCATCATCGCTGTCCATCTTGCGGATAAGGGTTTTCGCTTTTACGGGCCCGCATTTGGCCTCATTGAAGGAAAGGACTACTTCTCCGTGCGGTCCGTGGAGGCGCTGGAAGCGGTTCTGTCCGCCCATCCCGTCGACCGAAGTCTGCTGGTGACCACTCTCACGCGTCTCCTCCGCCTGGCGTATCCGGATCTGGATGGCCGCATTCGGAAGGACTGGGTGGTGACCCGCAGGTTCCGGGGAACGGTCGGCGGGGGTGACATCGATGTTTGGGCGCCGAGGACGTGGGCCGTACCCGCTTCCGGCCCCTGAGCTGATCGGGAGCACCAAAGGACTGTTTGGAAGCAGCTTGAGGCCATGACCGAGACGCCGTACGACGCGGTGATAATTGGAGGGGGCTTCTTTGGGTGCCGCATCGCACTTCATCTCCGTGATCGAGCCGAACGGATCCTCATATTAGAGAAGGAGCGCGACCTTCTGCAACGCGCGTCTTACACTAATCAAGCCCGCGTGCATAACGGGTACCATTACCCGCGAAGTCTTCTGACCGCTCTGCGATCACGGGTGAATTTTCCGAACTTTGTTAGGGAGTACGCGGACTGTATCGATACCAGCTTCAGACATTACTATGCTATCGCGCGCAAGTTTTCAAAGGTCTCTGCGCCTCAATATCTGTTGTTCTGTCGGCGTATCGGCGCTGACATTCGGCCTGCTCCGGACCACGTCCGCTCCCTCTTCAATGACGATCTAATCGAGGATGTCTTTGAAGTACAGGAGTACGTCTTTGACGCCACGCGCATGAAAGAGAAGCTCATTGCGGAGCTTTTGCAGAGTGGGATTGATTGGCAGACAGGCGCCACCGTCGAGCGCATAACTCCGGCCGGGCGTCACGTTGCTGTCACCTACCAGTCGGCTCGTCAGGGCCCGGTGACTATCCTGGCCGGGAGTGTGTATAATTGCACCTACGCTCACCTCAACACTATCCACCGGGCGTCCGGACTGCCAATCATCCCTCTTAAGCACGAACTTGCTGAGTTGGCACTCGTAGACGTCCCCTCGCCACTCCAATCATTGGCAATTACCGTTGTGGACGGTCCGTTTTTCTCGCTTATGCCTTTCCCGCCGAAGCGACTCCACACGCTCTCACACGTCCGCTATACTCCTCACGCTGAGTGGTTCGATAGCGCCGGAAACGAAAAGGTGGACTCGCCGCATCTTCAGGGACAACAGCCCAAGAGTAATGCGCCAGGGATGCTCGCCGATGCCCGGCGCTTCTTACCGCTCCTGACGCAAGCCCACCACATCGATTCGCTGTGGGAAATCAAGACTCTCCTCCCCAAGAGCGAGGCTGATGACAGTCGTCCGATCCTCCTGCGAGAGCACCATGGCGTCCAGAACTACACATGTGTACTAGGCGGTAAGATCGATAACGTGTACGATTGCGTAGCGGAACTCTCGGGGAGCTGTGTCACCGCACGTGCCTAACTCTGATGCGTTTGTGACCGTTATCGCCGCTCGGGACCGTTCCCGACCGATCGATCCCGATTTTGTGGTTGAGGTAAGCGAGGCCCTTAAGCAGCACTACGAGAGTTATGAGTTGATAATCGTGGATAACGGCGCCCCGGAGGGCTCGTTCCAGCGCGTCGTCCCTCTGCTGCGCCGGTATCCGGCGATCCGTGTCATTCGGCTTTCCCGACCCTACGAGAGAGACACGGCGATCTTTGCCGGACTCGATGCGGCCATTGGTGAGGTCGTGATCGTGCTGGATCCGGCAATCGATTCAGCCGGGTTCATCCCGGACCTCGTGCGCAAGGTGCGAGCGGGTCATGATGTCGTCCATGGAGTGAGTACCACCCCGCTTCATCGTTCGTTCTGGTCCCGGATTGGGCATCGGTTCTTCCACTGGTACGTCCGGAGGTTCATGGATATTGATATCCCGCTGAATGCCACCCATCTCATTGCTCTGAATCGCCGGGCGGTGAACGCGCTTACGCGCACCAAGGGCCGATACCGCCATGTCCGTCAACTCTCCCGGCGAGTCGGCTTCTCGGCCAGTGCCTTCCAGTACCGGCCGAAAGCACTAGAGGAACGCGGCCTGCTAGAGGCGGTCAATCTGGCCGTCGAGATTGCTGTCAGCTATTCGAGGCATCCGCTCCGTGCTGTGAGTGTGCTGGGGCTTGCGGCGGCAACGTTGAATTTCTTGTACGTAGGGTACATCCTGGCTGTATATTTCTTCAAGGATCGGGTCGCCGAAGGATGGACCACACTTTCGTTGCAGGTGGCGGGCATGTTTTTTCTTGTGTTTCTCACCCTGGTAGTCTTGTCGGAATACGTTGGGAGAATCCTTGAGGAAACGCGCGAGGGCCCCCCTTATCATGTGATGGAGGAGTTGGAAAGCAAGGTTCTCGTCGCCAATGCGGAGCGCCGCAATGTCACCGCAATC
>JBOGSE010000265.1:0-1417 GCA_050694895.1 bacterium
GGAGTACCAGTACGGCTTCGTGACGGAGATCGAGACGGACTCCGCCCCCCGGGGGCTGAACGAGGACATCATCCGCCTGATCTCGGCCAAGAAGCGGGAGCCCGAGTGGATGCTGGCCTGGCGGCTGAAGGCCTACCGGTACTGGGCGACGCTGGAGAAGGCCCAGGGCGAGCCGAAGTGGGCCAACATTCACTACGGCCCGATCGACTACCAGGGCATCGTCTACTACTCGGCGCCGAAGCCGAAGCAGGCGCTCAACAGCCTTGAGGAGGTGGATCCCGAGCTCTTGAAGACCTTCGAGAAGCTCGGCATCCCCCTCGAGGAGCAGAAGCGCTTCACCGGCGTCGCCGTGGACGCGGTGTTCGACAGCGTCTCCGTGGCGACCACGTTCAAGGAGAAGCTGGCGGACCTCGGGATCATCTTCTGCGCCTTCTCCGAGGCGGTGCAGAAGCACCCCGAGCTGGTGCGGAAGTATATGGGGTCGGTGGTGCCCTACACCGATAACTTCTTCGCGACGCTGAACTCCGCGGTCTTCACCGACGGATCGTTTGTCTACGTTCCCAAGGGGGTCCGCTGCCCCATGGAGCTGTCCACCTACTTTCGGATCAACGCCGCGGATACCGGCCAGTTCGAGCGGACGCTCATCATCGCCGAGCCGGGGAGCTATGTCAGCTACCTCGAGGGCTGCACGGCCCCCAAGCGGGACCAACACCAGCTCCATGCGGCGGTGGTGGAGCTGATTGCCCTCGACGACGCCGAGATCAAGTACTCGACCATCCAGAACTGGTACCCCGGGGACAAGGAGGGCAAGGGGGGCATCTACAACTTCGTCACCAAGCGCGGCAAGGCGCTGGGGCGGCACGCGAAGATCTCGTGGACGCAGGTGGAGACCGGCGCGGCAATCACCTGGAAGTACCCCGGCGTCATCCTGCAAGGGGACCACTCCATCGGCGAGTTCTATTCCGTGGCCCTCACGAATAACTACCAGCAGGCCGACACCGGCACCAAGATGATCCACATCGGCAAGAACACCAAGAGCACCATCGTCGCCAAGGGGATCTCGGCCGGCCACGGCCAGAACACCTACCGGGGGCTGGTGAAGATCGGCAAGGGGGCGGGGGGGGCCCGGAACTACACCCAGTGCGACTCGCTCCT
Organism: bacterium; assembly: GCA_050694895.1. Taxonomy (GTDB): domain Bacteria; phylum Sysuimicrobiota; class Sysuimicrobiia; order Sysuimicrobiales; family Humicultoraceae; genus JBQTJP01. The sequence continues at coordinate 1,156 of JBOGSE010000265.1, forward strand.
CCTCGGGGATCAGTGCGGCGCCCACACCTTCCCCTACATCGAGGTCAAGACCGCCGCGGCCCAGATGGAGCACGAGGCCTCCACCTCGAAGATCGGGGAGGACCAGATCTTCTACTGCACCCAGCGGGGGCTCACCAAGGAAGACGCGGTCAACCTCATCGTGAACGGCTTCTGCAAGCGGGTCTTCCGGGAGCTCCCGATGGAGTTCGCTGTGGAGGCGCAGAAGCTCCTGAGCGTCAGCCTGGAGGGGAGTGTCGGCTAA
>JBOGSE010000266.1:0-1414 GCA_050694895.1 bacterium
CGTCGCGATGCAGCACGTACGGCTCGCCGACGATGGCCTGGAGCCGGCGGATCAGCACCAATCGCTCCATGCGTCGATTATAGCCTCAATGCCGGCAGATTCCTGCCAGCGATTGCCGCGGTGAGCCGGAGTCGCGGAACGGCTGGGCTACCCCCCCGTAAAACATGGCAGCGCGGGCCGATCTTGCGGGCTGGAGGCCTCCGTCTCCAGCGGCTTCGTTGGGTCCCGATCAGGCGGTGGTCCGGCGCTGGCTACAGCGGCGTGGCTGCCAGTGCACGACCGGAAATGCGCGCGCGCTACGCGGCGAGAATCGACCTGTGGCCGTGGGGAGGATGCCGTGAGAGAGATGCCCCCGACAGCGCCCGCAGGCACGATTCAAATCAGGCCGGGGCCCGCCGGGAGGCTCACCGTGCTCCTTCCTTATAGTCCCACGTGGGTGGCCAAGATCAAGACTGTCGCCGATCGTCGCTGGCATCCCGAGAAGAAGTACTGGACGGTTCCCCATACCGAAGCAGCGATGGCCCACTTGTTCACTATCTTTGCGGGGGAGCCGATCGATGTGGAACCGTCGCTGCGCTCTATGAAGGCGCCGAACAAACTGGAATCACGGCCCGAACCGGAGATCCTGCCCGCGACAGCCCCCGAGAAACCAGAGATGGCAGGCCAGGACGGAGAGGCCGTCCCCTGGAACGGCTCGCGTCCGATCATAGATGGTGTGCCCGCCGTGGCGCCCGGCCCGGGGCTCCTTGATCGAGTGCGTCAGGCCATCCGCGCCCGACATTACAGCCACCGTACTGAGCAAGCCTACGTGACCTGGATCACGCGGTACCTCCGCTATCACGGCAAACGCCACCCGGCGGAGATGGCCGAGCCGGAGGTCAACCAGTTCCTTACGCACCTGGCGGTGCACGGGCGCGTTGCCGCCTCAACCCAAAACCAGGCCCTGGCCGCCCTGCTGTTTCTGTATGCCAAAGTGCTGAATCGGTCGCTGGGCCAGATCGAAGGCGTCGTGCGGGCGCGCCGGCCCCGCCGGCTGCCGGTGGTGCTGACCCGCCCGGAGGTCAAGGCGGTGCTGAGCGAACTGAACGGGACGCCGCAGCTGGTGTGCACCATGCTGTACGGCTCCGGCCTGCGGTTGCTGGAATGCCTGCGGCTCCGGGTCAAGGACGTCGATTTTCACCGCCAGGAGATCAGAGTCCGTGAGGGCAAGGGGCGCAAGGACCGGGTCACCATGCTTCCGTCCGCCGTCAGAGAACCCTTGCGGGCTCATCTGGACGAAGTCCGGCCGCAGCACGTCAGGGATCTGGCCCGTGGCCTGGGCCGGGCCCCGTTACCGGATGCCCTCGCTCGAAAGTACCCGACCGCCGACCGCGAATGGACCTGGCAGTGGGTCTTCCCGGCTTCGTCGCACTAC
>JBOGSE010000267.1:0-3923 GCA_050694895.1 bacterium
CCTACTGGGACCAGCCCCACGTTTCGGAGTTCCAGTTGATGTAGGTGCCGGAGAGCCCCGCCGGCTTGACGTTCTGGATCTTCTTATTGGACGTGTTCAGCTGCAGCCGGAAGTAGAGCGGGACGACCGGCAGGTCTTCCACCCAGAGCTCCTGCTGCTTCTTCAACAGCGCCACCCGTTTGGCGGTGTCGATCTCTTCCAGGATCTGGTTGTTGATCTTGTCGTTCTCGGCGTTGCGCCAGCCGGGGTAGTTCGACCCCTCCCAGTTGTTGGCCGCGGTCGGGATCTGGTCGGAGTTCCAGAACGAATGCGGCAGGGTGAGGGGACTCATGACCCAGGCGTACATGACCATGTGCGGGAACTGCCGCCGCCGGGTCGTCTGGCCGAAGAGCACACCCGCTGGTCTGTTATCGATCCGCAGGTCGATGCCCACCGCCCGGTACTGCTCCTTGATGACCTGCTGCACCTGCTCGCGGACGGCGTTGCCGGCGGTCGTCATGATCGTCAATTCAAACCGCTGGCCCTTCGAGTCGCGCAGGATGCCGTCGGGACCGGGGGTGAAGCCGGCCTCGGTGAGCAGCGCCCGCGCCCGCGCCTGGTCAAACGCGTACTTTTTGACTTGGGCGTTGAAGCCCTCATGCCGCTCGGGCAGCCATGTATGGGCCACGGGCTGTTTCCCGTAAAAGAGCTTCTGGCTCAGTTCATCGCGGTTGATCGCATGGATGAGCGCCTGGCGCACCCGCTTGTCCTTCAGCCACTCGTTGTCCAGGTTGAGGTCGATGTGCTCCCAGATCAGAGCCGGAGTGTAGTGCGCGGTCTGGGCCGTGTTGCGCTTCTCGATCTCGAGCATCTGCTCGATCGAGAAGTTGTTGATCTCGGTCGCGTCGACCTGGTTGGCGATCACGTTCGCCTGGAGGACGGTGCTGTCGAGAATGAACCGCCACACCTGCTTTTTGATCTTGGGAGCCCCGCCCGGGAATTTATCGTACGCCTCAAGGGTCAGGTGGCTGCCGGGCACCCACTCGGTGAACCTGTACGGGCCGTTGCCGATGGGGAACCGCGACTGCTTTGATGCCTTGAGGGCGCCAGGATCGCGCTGGTAGTCGCGCTCCAGCACGTGCTGCGGATAGACCGTGTGCCCGGTGTTGGCGAACGGGTACCGCTCGTTCCACTGGACGACGAGGGTGTACTGATCCGGAGCACTCATGTTGTCGATCTTGCGCAGGACGGTCCGGCTCAGCGTCGGGCTGCGCGGGTTGCGCATCATCAGGTAGGTCCAGGACGCGTCCAGAGCTGTGTAGGCCTTGCCGTCGTGCCAGGTAAAGCCCCTCTTGAACTTGTAGGTCACTTTCATCTTCCCGCCGGGCAGCAGCTGCCAGTCCCCGTCTTTCAGGGTCGGGATCTTCTCGACCGTATGGGGAAAGAGCTGCCACTTGTCGTTGTAGTCCACCATGCCGGCGAATACCGAGTTGTTGGCGACGGCCGCGCCGGCTGCCATCTGACAGAACGCCATGATCAGGCAGTCGGGTTCCTGCGCCATTCCGATGACCACCGTATCGCGACTCTGCTGCGCCAGCGCCGACGGTATGGAGATCCCCAGGCCCAGCGCCGAGACGAGCGCCCATGCGAGCAGGGCTCGCACGCGATTGCTCATACGTCTACCTCCTCGCAGATGTAATCAGTCGTGTCAACCGATCTGATCGCAGTACGGGATGCGATTGTCATGCGCGTCGCTCCCGGACCACCTCCCTTCGTTGGTCGGTGTGACGCTCCCAGTACCATCCTCTGCTACTCCGCGGCCGGGGTTTTCAGTGGAACCCGCGGACGACGATCTCTAGCGGATCTCCGGAGAGGATCAAACGATCCCGCTCCTGGGGCCGATCGCGCCGTGAGGGCGCCACGGAGATCTCTTGAGGGCGCTTGACGTCCCGGACCCACACCGCCGATCGTCGGGGCTCCGGCCTGCTCCCATGGCCGCGCTCCGGTGCCCGGGGCACCGCAACCTTCTGGGCTTCCAGAAAACGGTCTACATCGGCCCGCAGGATCCGGTAGACCTTCCCGATCTTTGCGGCAGGGATCTTGCCTTCCCGGACGTACCGATAGACGGTTAGACGATTGAGTTGAAGGTAGGCAGCGACCTGGTCGACGGTCATGACCTGGTCGAATTTTTCAGACTCCGCCCGCCTGTCCCGCCTGGCCATGACCGCACCTGCCGTATACGAGGTTACCCCATTATATACTACGAGATACCACAGTTGCCAAGTTCCGTCATCCGGAGCCTTTGAGCCGGGGGTCCAAGATGTCCCGAAACGCGTCCCCGAGCAGATTCCATCCCAGGACAAACAGGAAAATTGCGGCTCCGGGGAAGATGAGCACATACCAATAGGCGAAGGGGTTTCCCGGGGCGCCCAGGATCCAGTTGCGCGACAGGTTGATCAGCGCGCCCCAGTCAGCATAGCCGACGTCCGGCCCCAGGCCCAGGAAACTCAGGGCCGCGGCCGTGATCACGATCAGCCCCATGTCCAGCGAGCTCAGGACCATGAAGGGATAGATCGCGTTGGGGATGACGTGGCGGACGATGATGCGCAGGTCGCCCGCCCCGGCGGCCCTGGCGGCCTCCACAAAGTCGCGTCCGCGGACCGCCAGGATATCTCCCCGCAGCAGTCGGGCGAAGGTTGGCCAGTTCACGACAGCAATGGCGATCATGATGTTGGTGAGACTGCGCCCCAGCACGGCCACCACCGTCACGGCCAGCACGAGCCCGGGAAACGCCAGAAAGATGTCCGTGACGCGCATCATCACCTCATCGATTCTGCCCCCGTAGTAGCCAGAGAGACCCCCGAAGACCAGGCCGATGACAATCGTGATGACGATGACCAGGATGGCGACCCGGAACGCCGTGCGCGTTCCCCAGACGATGCCGTAGTACAAGTCGTACTGCCCCTGCGTCGTGCCAAACAGGTGTCCGGGGCGCGGGGGCTGAGGATCGTTGGCAAACCCCTCCTGCGGGATGAGGTAGGGGTCTCGCGACGTGGGTGGCGGTGGCGCCAAGGCGGGGGCGAGGGTGGCGATGGCGACGAACACGATGATGATTGAAAAGCCGATGACCGAGAGCGGATTCTTGCGCATGCGCCTGGTGAAGTCGGAGGCCGCCGTCCAGAACGCCACAACGAGCATCACCAGGAGGAGGAACAGCGCAAAGTCCAGGGGATAGCGAAGCACACGGTCCCGCGTCACGGGCACCGTCAGGGCGGCCACCGCCACCACCGCCGCCAGCCCCGCCAGCACGCTCAGTCGGTCCCGGTGGACCTGAGCGCCCCGCATGGCGATCGTGATGAGTCCCATGGCTACTGCAGCCTGATCCGCGGGTCGAAGTACGCGTAGAGGATATCCGACGCCAGATTCCCGAGCACGGTGAGCGACGCCACGAAGATCGCGAACCCCGTGACGCCCGGGATGTCCAACTGCTGTGCGGCGAAAGCCCCCCAGCGCCCGATTCCCGGGAAGTTGAAGATCGTCTCGGTGATCACCACCCCGCCCAGCAGGCCCACGATCGTCAGGCTTGAGAGGGTGATGACGGGAATCAACGCGTTCTTCCGCGCATGCTTCGTGTTGACGACGGCCTCCGACAGACCCTTGGCGCGGGCGGTGCGGACGTAGTCCTGATTGAGGACTTCCAGCATCGACGAGCGCATGACCCGCACGAGCAGGGCGATCGAGACCAGGGTCAGCGTCAGCGCGGGACCCACCAGATGCCGGACGGCGTCGAGGAAGATCCAGAGCTGGCCATTGAGGAGGGCGTCGACCGTCATGAAGCCCGTGTAGGCGTGAAATTCCCCGGAGCGCACGAAGAGATCGGCTTCAAGGGACAGGCGGCCCGGTGGAAACCAGTTGAACCGCCCGTAGAACAGCATGAGGATGAG
>JBOGSE010000268.1:0-1566 GCA_050694895.1 bacterium
CTAGTCCGAAAATGAGTGGTGAGTGGGTGGCGACAGCTCCCGGCGGAGCCGGGATCTTGTTGGTCAGGCGGCTGGTTCGAGGGTGACTCGGTAGCCGAGGGCGTGGAGTTCGCGGATGTGGTTGCGGACTTTGCGTTCGGGGTTGATGCGGCTGTCGTAGAAGCCTGGTCCGAGGTCGTGGTAGGTGGCTTGGTCGTCGGAGAGCAGGTGCCAGGCGATGGTGAGGATGGAGCGTCCGACGGCGACGATGGCTCGTTTGTTGCCGCGTCGGCGGGCGATGCGGCGGTAGCGTTCGCCGAGGAAGGTGTTGGTTCTGGCGGCTGAGACGGCGGCTTCGCCGAGGACTCTGGCGAGGTAGGGGTTGCCGTGGCCGGTGCCGGCGGCGCCTTTCTTCTTCCCGGCGGATTCCTTGACGCCGGGGGCGAAGCGGGCCCAGGAGGCCAGGTGCGCGGGGGTCGGGAACCGGGTCATGTCCAGGCCGATCTCAGCGATGATCACGTGGGCGGTGGTGGTGCCGATGCCGGGGATCTCATCGAGGCGTGTCACCGCTGAGTCGAAAGGGGCGATCTGGGCGTCGATGCGTTCCTGGACATCGGCGATGTCGGCGGTGAGCGCGTCGACCCGGTCGAGCATCTTGCTGAGCAGGAAGGTGTGGTGGTCGTTGAACCGGCCGACGAACGCCTGTTCCAGTCGGGGGATCTTCGAGCGCATCCGGGATCGGGCCATCCCGGCCAGGACTTTCGGGTCGCGTTCGCCCGCGATCAGCGCGGCCATCATGGCCCGGCCGGAGACCCCGAAGATGTCCGAGGCGAGCACGGACAGCTTGATCTGGGCGTCTTCGAGGAGCTTCTCCACCCGTTGCTTTTCCGCCGAGCGCGCCGCCACCAGGTCGCACCGGTAGCGGGTGAGATCGCGCAGCATGCGGATCGGCGGTGGCGGGACGAAGCTGGGACGCAGCATCTGTCGCTCGGCGACCTTGCATAACCAGACCGCGTCCAATCGGTCGGTCTTGGGGCGCCCCGGCAGGTGCTTGACGTCTTTGGCGTTGACCAGCCACACCTCGAACCCGGCTGCCTCCAGCAGATAGAACGGTGGCTTCCAGTAGTCGCTGGTCGCTTCCATCACCACCCGGGTCACGCCCAGAGCGGCCAGCATGTCGACCATGCCCAGCAGGGCCGGGGTCATCGTGGAATAGGTCCGGACCTCCTGCATCCGCCGCCCGCCCGGCCCGTCCCCCGGGACCCGCACGCAGCACACCAACTCGGCCTTGCCGATATCGAGCGCCGCGACCCGCTCGATGACCTCGTGATCATCCGATGTCTCTTCCACAACCCACCACCCTCACCGATCGTCGGGCGGTCGCCCGCGGAAGCCGCTACGGGGGAAGCGAATCTAGTCCTCGTGCTCGAAGCAACAGTGAAGGGCCCATCGGCGCGGCTCCCAGCGCCCGACTAACCCACGGCCTCAAACGGACCAAGGAGGCACGACGTCAACGGACGACCGGACCCCCATTTTCAGCCCGGAACGGGCGGCCCCACCAGGGGCGACAGGGACTAATCCGCGGAT
>JBOGSE010000269.1:0-2652 GCA_050694895.1 bacterium
TTCAAGGGCGCGCAGGCGATCGAAGCCACGAGCAAACTTCAGACGGTCATCTTTGATAAGACAGGAACGCTGACGCGGGGCGAGCCGTCGGTGACAGATGTGCTCGCCATCGACGGGGTTAGCGAAGAGGACCTTCTGGGCCTGGCCGCCGCGGCCGAGGTGAATTCAGAACATCCCCTGGGCGAGGCCATTGTCCGTGCGGCGCGCGATCGACAGGTGGCCGTAGGAGAGGCCGAAGCCTTCAACGCCATCCCGGGCCACGGCGTGGAGGCTCGATACCGCGCGCGGGAGGTCCTGCTCGGCAACCGGAAGCTGATGAAGGACCGGAACGTCGCGATCGCCCCGCTGGAGGCGCAGGCCGCCCGTTTGGAAGAGGAAGGGAAGACGGCGATGTTTGTGGCCGTGGACGGGCAAGCGGCCGGGCTCATCGCCGTCGCAGACACGCTCAAGGACCACTCGATCGACGCGGTCCGGTCGCTGCAGCGGCTGGGTCTCACGCTGGCCATGATCACCGGCGACAACCGCCGCACGGCCATGGCGATCGGCCGGCAGGTAGGCATCGATGAGGTGCTGGCCGAGGTCCTGCCGCATGATAAGGCCGAGGTGGTCAAGCGGCTCCAGGCTCAGGGGAGACGGGTTGCGATGGTCGGGGACGGCGTGAACGATGCGCCGGCGCTGGCCCAGGCCGACGTCGGCATCGCCATCGGCAGCGGCACCGACGTCGCGAAGGAGACCGGCCACGTTATCCTTATTAAGGATGACCTGCGCGATGTGGTCGTGGCCATCGAGGTGGCCAAACGCACGATGGGGAAGGTAAAGCAAAACCTCTTCTGGGCGTTCATCTACAATCTCACAGGGATCCCGATCGCGGCCGGCGCCCTCTATCCCGCCCTCAAGGTCATCGTGAGCCCCGAGCTCGCCGCATTCTTCATGGCCACGAGCTCGGTGTCGGTCACGCTCAACACGCTTCTGCTGAAGCGATACGTCCCCCCGATCAAGCACACGGTACTGGCGTCACCGCGCGGGCAGGTGGTGAGTGCTCCCGCGGCCGCGAGAGGAGGGAAGTAGGTGGCGGTTGCGGCCATCGATGCTGTCGGGCGCAGCATCCGCGTCGGCGTGCTCATTGCCCTGGCACTCGGCCTCCTCTTCCTCGGCGCGGCGAGAGCGGCGGGCTCCGCTCCAGTCGCACAGTACGGTGGGGCACTCTGGGTGTTCATGCTGTCGCTGCTCATCACCCTCCCGCTGCTGACGCCGGTAATGCGAAAGCGCTCCGGAGGGTAGGCTGGCGGACATGGACAGGGTGTCTTTCGATCAATGGTACGGGAACTGGGGCGCGGTCCTCGTGTATCTTCTGCTCTCTACCGCCTTCATCCTGGGATTCGCGCGTCCCCGGCGTCGGTATGAATGGCGAGGAATGGGCATCCTCCAGGCCTTCCTTGTGGCCCTCTTCACCGAAATGTTCGGCCTGCCACTCACGATTTACCTGATTGCCCCGGCGCTCGGACTTCCCGCGCGGGCGTTTGGCTTCTATGAGAGCCACCTCTGGGGGTACCTGCTCGCGCGCGCCGGCGTGCTGCCCATTGAGCAGGCGGCCCACGTGATGATGCTCCTGAGCACCCTCTTCATTCTGCCCGGCATGTTCCTCGTCATTGCGGGATGGCGGGCGATCTATCGGGCAGAGAGAGGACTTGTCATGACCGGTATCTACGGTTGGGTGCGCCACCCGCAATACCTCGGCATCCTGTTGGTGGCGACCGGATTCATCGTCATGTGGCCCACCCTTTTGACGTTGCTGATGTATCCTGTCCTGCTCATCATGTACGCCCGGCTCGCCGGTCAGGAAGAGGCTCGTTTGGAGGCAGAGTACGGTGATGTCTACCGAGACTACATTCGCCGGGTTCCGGCCTTCATGCCTGTCATCCGCACCGCGCGGCAGCAAGCAGTGAAGGAATACGGGTAGAAATGGGGGGCAGGTATTGATGACCATGCGTGAGATAGCACGCCCTGCGCGGGTCGTGGCTTTCCTGAGCGTGCTTCTTCTCGTCGGCGGGTGCGCGCGGGGAGGCGGTCCGCAGGCCCCACCGGAGGAGGCAGGTCCTCGGCCTGGAGTCCTCAGCGTCACGCTGGAGGGAACGGAATTCGCGTGGACGCCGAATACCGTGACCGTGCGGCCTGGACAACGCGTGCGGTTCCGCATCGTCAACAGGGGGTCGATCGCCCACACCTTCATGAGCGACCCGGCCGGCATCCCGATCACGAAGGAGATCGACCCCGGCGGCGAGGTCACGGTCGAGTGGACGGCGCCGCCCCGGCCCGGATCGCTGGAGTTCTGGTGCGGCATCCCGGGGCACCGGGAAGCCGGGCAGGTTGGTACGATCGTAGTTAAATAGGTTGCAGAGGCACTGTGCATGGAACGCTCGGACACGAGGAACGAGAAAGAGACCGGGGGGCCGAAGGTCGTATGGGCTGTCCCACCGTGGGCCTGGCGCTTGCGTCGGGTGAAGGTCGCAGAGGCTCCTCTCCTGCTGGCGCTCCTTCTCTGGCTCTGCACACTCCCGCTAGTGTTGCTCCTCGTGTCCCCCTTCTTTGGGTTGAACACCGCGCTGATTGTCGCGGCGGTGGTGCTCATTGCGATCCTCCTTGTCTGTTTCG
>JBOGSE010000270.1:0-1263 GCA_050694895.1 bacterium
GGTGTGACGGCCGCGCCGGCGGGCGGGTCGACCGAAGAGAGCGCTACGGCAGCAAGACTCCGTCCAGCCGGCGGCGCGCCGGTGGGCAAGGCGCACCTGGAGCACAGCCTGTTCAGGCCATCAGGTGGCGTGCCAGGACGAGCAGATTGAACGCGAGGATGGAGCCCCAGACGTAGCTCTTGAAGGAGGGAAGCGATTTCCAGGTGCAGCGACCGAGGCCGAAGGCGCGTTTGAGGAAGGAGATGTTGCCTTCAATGCCAGCGCGGAAATTGCGCAGATTTTTGTAGACCCAGGTGCTCTTGACCATCGCGCTGATGGGAAGTCGGCCCGCTTTAGAGAAGGCGACGTCGTCAACCCCTTTGGCCTTCAAAGCCGTCAGGTTGCCCTTGGAGGTGAATCCTCCGTCGAACGCCGCCTGTCGGGGGGGACGGTCGTAGATCTCGATCTGCCGATCGATCATCGTCTCGGCGAGCGTGGAATCGGCCGGGTTGCCCTCCAAGATCACACAGTCGAGGATCAGCGAGGAGGCCCCGCTGGTCAGGCAGATCTTGTGCCCGTAGAGGGTCGCGCGCGAGTCCTTGCGAACGATGTCGGCGTGCTCCTCGAAGATCGAGACGATCTTCTCGCCGGCCGCAACGCTCTGCCCCTCGAGCACCCGCTTGCGCGTCTGCGTCATCACCTGCGCGGTCAGGCCCAGTACACGGTCGAGCTTCTCGGCGAGCTTCGCCAAGACCGGTTCGGTGGCGGAGCGACCCTGCAGCCGCTCGCGCAGAGCGAGAGCCCAGCCAACGACCTCTTCGGTGACCTTGAGCAGATCGCGATAGGCCGCCTGACGCTGCTCGGGGCCCTTGGCATGGAAGATCTCGCGACGGCGCCGCTTGGCGCGGCGGGTGCGATTGGCAAACTCCACCTCAGGTCCCAGCCGGGCCCGCGCTCGGCGCAGCAGCCGTGTCAGGACGCGCACGCAATCCCACAACAGCTCCGAGTCCGCCGGCTGGTGGATGTCCGACGGGACCACCGTGCAATCCACCCGCACCTTGTTCGCCTTCTCGATGGTCTTCGCCGTGGCCCCCCCGACCAGGATGCGATGGATCGCCTCCAACGTCTCCGGACGGATCGCTTTGATGCTGACCGCAAGCGCCGATTTCGACGGCGCCTGATCCGTGATCCCCAACCGACAGAACGTCCGATAGCTCTGCGAATCGGCCAGATGGAAGGCCAACTCACGGTAGCTGAAGCCGTTCATCTGCTTGATGATGAGGG
>JBOGSE010000271.1:0-7898 GCA_050694895.1 bacterium
TGCTGATCTCATTCGGGCTGACCGTTTTCTCCGTTGTCATCCTGCTGCTGCACATGCCGACTGTCAGTTCCCTGGCACAGGTGGCGCGCGAAGCTGACGTTGCGGGCCTCCGCGGCCTTGGGGGCGACCTCCTCCATCCTGGTATTGGCCTGCTGGTGTTGCTCGTGATAACCGTGCTTAATGTGTACAAGCCGCGCGGTCTGACGCCCTACGGGCGGCGCAAGCAGCTCGAAGCCGGTGTGGAGTCCGAGCTCGAATTAGCCAACACCTCATCGCCCTGGGTGAAGACGATTGGAATTTTCGCTCTCGGTCTTGTTCTACTGTTTGCCATTCTGCACGTGATCACTGGGGGCGTCCGGCATCACTAGTAGAGACGCTGATAGTAGAGACGCTGACTGTCTACGCGCGGCCGCGATGGGGCCCGGACGACGTCATGGCACGCTGTTGCTGGGGCACAGTTGGGGCACATAAAGGTCTGCACGACGCAAAGAGATGAAGCGCTTCGAGCACTCGACACGGCCTGGTGAAGCGGAATGGAGCACGGTAGAGTAGTGCGCAGGCGCTCCTGGGCTACTGCAAAACCTCGATTCGTCGGTTCGATTCCGACCGGCGCCTCTCCAGCAGGATAACGAGTTGCGCTGCCACGCGATCGCAATCTATTACCTCGGCGTGTGGCGGCCCACGGGTAGTCGTTGTGGAGTACCGGATCGATCAGCACGCCCCTAAGTTAGAAACCACGCCACCGGAGCTCGGTGGTCGACAGGCGCATCGGCGGACGAGTACGATCCGCTGGATCATGCTCCACGCGGCGGAACGAAACGTCAGGAAGGGGAGATGCGGCGCTGTTGTTGTGGTGGACACGGAACATCCCCGAACGAGCAGAATACGCAGCAGTCGCCCGACTTAGGGCGCAACATGCGACCGCAGCCCGGGCACTCGTAGAACTGCACGCAGGCATTGGGGCATCGTCGCTACGCTCGAGTGCCCGTAGAACGGACACACCAGTTCGCTGCTGAGGACTGGCCCGGTTGGGCCATTCGCGATAGGGCGGTCACGGTTGCGCGGCATGGTCATGCAGTGTCGCCGATACGGTCGCGTGGGTGTGCGCGGTCCCGGACCCCAGCTCGCGCCGCGCCGCGGCCGCGACGTCGGCGATCTGGCGCGGTCCCGCATAGCCGATCCACTTGCGAGCGATCCGTCCGTTCCGATCCACGAGGATGGTGTATGGTAACCCCGGGTAATGGAGCACCTCGCGTCCCTCGCCGCTGGCAAGGGCAACTGGCGGGCCGAGTCTCTCGGCAGCAAGCCAATGACACGCAGCCTCGGGGTTCAGGTCTTCGTTGACCGTGAGCAGTGCCAGCCCGGAGTCGCGCGGTGATGCCCAGAGTGCGACCAATTCCGGCATCTCCTCGCGACACGGTGCACACCAACTTGCCCATGCGTTCACGATCGTTACCTGACCGCGGAGCGCGCCCTCCGTGACGCGGCCGCCGTCCGATCGGGGCCAGTCGAACGGCGGAACGGACGGGCGCTGAGCGCCTTCGGCCCGCGCCAGCAGTCGGGCGGCGGGAATCACGTAGATGCGCCCCGCCGGCGTGACGACGATGGTGGGGAGAATCGTGGGCAGGAAGAACGTGGCCAGCTTACGTCCATCGGCCGGATCGAGCACGTCCAGGCGTGAACGGCCGAGGCTGGTATCGGCCGTGCTCAGGACGTAGAGGCGCCCGTCGGGGCCGAGCCCGATGCCCAGATTGACCGGGAAGTAGTTGAGTATTGGGCGGCCGTTTCGCAGCTCGAAGCGCGGCTCGGGTGTCTGGTGGGCGAGGCCGCGTCGCAAGGTCCACAGCGTCTCCCCGCCGTACCGAAGGCGATCAGCTCGTCCCGCACGAACGGTGCGAAAACCGTACGTGCCCCCGCGCCGCAGCGTGCCCGGCGTTCGCCAGGTCGGTGAGCAGGGTATGCGCCGGCCGCGTCGCCACGCCGTATGTCTGTATGGCGCGGCCGGACGTATCCAACAGCGCGACCGGCGCGACGGGCGCGGTGTCGAGTGCGAATGGGAAGCCCTGCGAGGCGCGAACCAGCGCGAGCAACCCGTCCTCGCCGACGCCTCCGAGGGCTGGTAGCCGGAACGGCGTCTCCAGTTGAGCCACGACCAGCCCCTCTGCCGTGACTCGCAACAGCCGACCGGTGCCATCCACCACCCACACCCCACCGTCCCCGGCCGGGGCCGCACTCACAATCGAAGCGACATCACCCGGGAGCGCGGCTTCCCGCACGTGGAGCCGATCGTCCACCAGCAGGGCGCGGCCTATTGAGTCGCGGACGGCGACGGTTTTGCCGCCCAGGACGCTCGTGTGCCCGTCGAGCCACAGCACGCGTCCGCGGGCGGGCAGCTCCGCGCCCAAGCCGAGCGTCGGCACGCCAGGCCGCGCCGCGCCCCAGCGGGTCACGGCTGCCAGTCCGGCCAGCCCCGCCAACGCGGCGAGGCCGGCCCGAACTAAGCGGGAACGCGTCACGACCGCTGAATCGTCGCGATCTGGAGGGCGCGCGCGCCGCCCGCCTTGAACGCCTTTCCCCTCACGGTCACGCGCTGCTCGGCGAAATCCTTCAGGCGTCCGTTCTGCCCGTCGCCCGGCATCGCGGCGCTCGTGGGGATGTAGAGCGTGCCGTCGTCCGCGAGAATGGCGAGCGGAATGCCGCGGTCGGCGCACACCTGCGCGCACATGCGGTGCTGGTCGCCTGTGAGCCCCTGCCCAAACTTGCAGCTCACGTCCACCACCACGCCGCGGACCGTTACGCTATCCCCCTGCGACGGGGTGCCCATGGCCTCGCTGTGGGCCGGCGCCGGGGCAACGAGCAGGGCGAGAGCCAGAAGCTACAACGGGGCGGCGAGCGGTTAGACTGGGGCGTGCAGAGTGACGCGATTAGGCGACGGGACCCCGCCGCCCTCGAGGCGGTGGCCCGGGAAAATGTGGGTCCCCTGGTGCGCGCCGCACGGGCGGCCGGCCTAGGTGACGCCGACGCGTACGATACGGTGCAGGAGGCCCTCCTCGTATTCGTAGAGAAGGCCGACCGCTACGACGGTCGTGCCAGCGTGCGCACGTGGTTGTTCGGGATCCTGTTCAACAAGATCGCCGAACGGCGCCGTGCCGTGGCTCGCGAGGAGGCGACGGACGCCATCGAAGCCGTAGTCAACGCGCGGTTCAGCGCACGCGGCCAATGGATCAAGCCGCCACGGACGCCCGAAGCCGAGCTGGCGGCGGGCCAGGCCATGAAGATGCTGGAGGAGTGCCTCGAGCAGCTGCCTGAGCGCCGCCGCGCCGCGTTCGTGCTTCGCGAAGTCGAGCAGCTGGACGTGGAGGAAGTGTGTAACGTGCTCGAGGTGAGCCGCAATAATCTCGGAGTCTTACTGTTCCGGGCGCGGAACGCGCTGCGGGAATGCCTGGAATCGAAAGGCATGGAAGGGAGTGCCGATGTTACGCTGTAGAGAGGTCGTCGAGCTCCTGGCTACCGACGGGTGGCGCACCGCGCCGCTGACGCGCCGCCTGTCGCTCGGCCTCCACCTGATCATCTGCCGGCACTGCCGGGCCTACCGCCGTGCGCTGCAGCGCATCGGCGACGCAGCGCGTCGGCTGTACCGCGCCGCCACGATGGACCCGCAGCAGGTGGAGCGTTTGTTGGGCGTCGTGCGCCGGGCCGCCGAGCGGCCCGACGTCGGTCTCTAGACGGGCCGTCACCCCCGTGTAACAAATCGATTCTTTTCCGCAATCATCGGCGGAGCGCAATCTGAGTCTCCACGACTTTTTTCCAACGCGGGGAGGACGACAATGAACGTGAAGCGGGTTCTCGGTGCCGGCGCGGCCGGCACGGTGGTGATGACCATTTTGATGCTGGCAGCGCCGATGATAAAGAGGTCAACGCGTCAACTCGGAAGATGAGCCGCGCGGGCCTCCAGAAGCGGATCAGCGCTCTGGCCGGAGGCCCTCAATCCGATGCGCTTCCCTCTGGCTCGGCTGCACGTTCGACGGCCGGTACATGATGACGCGAGCACGCTCCAATGTGATGAGCCCTCCACCAATCATTTCATCCAAATCGGATAGGATTGACTGAATGGTCTCTTCCGTCTCAACAATCTCGATAACGATAGGAAGGTCGAGCGAGAGACGAAGGATCTTCTCCGTATGCACGATGCTGCTTGCCCCGAACCCGGCAATGCCACGCACTACCGTAGCCCCGGCAAATCCCTTTTTGCGGAACAGCTCCAACAGAGCCTCATACAGCGGCCTGCCATGGAATTTGTCGCTCTCACCAATGAGAATACGCATCAACGTGCGTTCACCCTGGAAGCGATGTGGCATATTGGCGCTCCTATAGGAGCCGGTCGGCGATGGCCGATCCGGCGATCACGGCGGCGAGTGAGCCGAGCACGGTTCCCCCAACGTACAGTCCGGCATGCCAGTACGCCGAGTCCCGGAGCAGCGTCATCGTCTCGTAGCTGAAGGAGCTCATCGTGGTGAACGCACCACAGAACCCGACGGTGAGCGCTCCACGCACTTCCGGCGCGACAGTCGAGGAGCCTGTCGCGTAGCGAATGATGAATCCCAGGAGTAGCGATCCCAGGACGTTGATCACAAGCGTTCCGACCGGAAAAGTCGGAGCTGCCACTCGCGTTTGAACCCAGCCCTGCAGGCCGTAGCGGGCGATCGTACCGAGCAGGCCTCCGACCGCGATATAGAAGAGCATGGGCAAAAAAAGAACTCCTCCCCAGTGAGGTCCGGGTAGGAGTCATCAGCCCGTCTAGTTCGTGGGCGGTTGGTGGCGACCTCCATCGCCAGCGCCGTCAGCGTTGCGCGCGATCCAAAGGTACTCGGTGGGCCCTTGTGGCGCCAAGGGGCCATCGCCATCACGCGGATGCTGAGCGACTCCCACCTCGATTCGTCAAGTCCGATTCCGACCGGCGCCTATCGGCAACATTCCTCTCGTCAGGTCCTGGCCCGCTGATGCTGCTCGCGCCGCAGTAGGCTCCAACGCAACACAGGCGGCGTAGCCAGGGTCGTCAGGATCACCATGAGGACGACGGCCGAGTAGATCGCGGTGTCGACGATCGGCTCGCCATTGAGCGTCAGTCCCAATCCAATGCTCGCGAAAATCAAGCCGACTTCGCCTCTCGGAATCATCCCCAAACCAATCGATAGACGGTCGAGCTTGTCACCTAGAACACCGAGCGCGCACGCCTGTTTGCCGATCACGGCCGCCAGGGTAAGCAATGCCGCGAACCCAAGGATGTCACCCCGGCCGAACGTCGACAGGTCCACGCGCATTCCCATCAGCACAAAAAACAGGGGCACCAGAAACGCGCCGATCGGTTGCAGAAGCTCCTCGAGCTGATGCTCGCCTCGCACCGTGAACTCCCGATAATGGACATCTTCCAGAATCAGGCCGGCCGCGTACGCTCCAACGATCGCCGCGAGCCCGATTGCCGCAGCGAGATAGCTCAAGCCAAAACAGAACACGAGTGCCGTCGCGAGCAGCACGCCACGACCGCGCAACCGCGAAGCAATGCCAAAGAGGCGCGGGGACAGCGCGAGCCCGAGGAATACCGCGCCGAACAGGAAGAGCGCTGATTTGGCGACGATCAGCGCGATGCCGCCGTATGCAAAGCTGGCCCCGCTGTCCGCGGCCTGAATGACTCCGCTCACCACCGCCAGGATCACGAGTCCTAACACATCATCGACCACAGCCGCTCCCAGGATGACTCGTGCCTCTGGTGACTGACTCTTGCCCAGGTCTTGGAGAACACGCGCCGTGATCCCGACGCTCGTGGCCGTCAAGGTGGCTCCCAAAAAAGCGTGGACGTACGCGCTGTGCGACGGCAGCAGCAGCGCTCCAACGCCCCAGCCGAGCGCGAACGGCGCGACGACCCCGAGAACGGCAACGAGCAGTGATGTCCAGCCGACTTTCAACATGTCGCGAACAGTCGACTCTAATCCCACCTCGAAAAGGAGAATGATGACGCCGAGCTGGGCCAACGTGTCGAGCGTAGCGTCAGTCTTGAACGGCTCGGCGAAATTCACTCCGATTAGCCCCAGGTTCCCGAGGACCACTCCGGCGACAAGCTCTCCCAACACGGCAGGTTGCCTAATACGGACGGCGAGATCACCACACACTTTCGCCGCCGTCAACACGACAGCCAGTGCGAGAAGGACTTGGGCGGCCGGGGTGTTGACGGTCCCCGCGGACGCGCCGGCTGTCGTCAAGCAGAAGGTGAGCATTTGGCGTTGCTAAAGAACGCGCTGAAGCAGATGTGTGGCGATCCAGAGTGCCATTGCCACGACAAACAGCCACGTCGCGTAGCGACGGAAGTGGTGTTTCGTAGCCGGCGTACCATCGACGGTCAGGCCGGCAAAGCGGGTGATGTCGATGTACCGGACGCTCGCGAGCGCCGTGACGACCACCCAATAGAGGCCGTCCAAGAGCGTGAAGCCATGCCGACTCGAGATTGAAAGGATCAGAACCAGCAGCGCCAGATTGCCAAAGGCCATCCAAAACAGGCGAAGCAGACAGCCCTGCGGGTTATCGTACTTGACTTGCTGAACGTGTTCGGCGGGATTGGGCCGATCTTCGGGTTGTTTCACAGCGTCCCCTCCAGCTTGCCCATATGCGGGCTGTCTGGAGGTTGGCGGCCCGACCAACCCGGTTATCCTGCGGCGAAATGATGTCTCGCCGCACCCTTAGCGTTGATGCTACACCTTGTCACTGACTGTCGCAACTTCGTGCGGCGCTTTTTAGAAATGGATTCGCACACGGCTACTGAGCAGATACGCGATGAGTGCAACGCCGATCGGTAATCCGATCAGCCTTCGCAGCTCGCCACGATAAAAGGTGTTTGGAGTTGCCCCCATTGCGTGGCCGGGTAAGGATTGGGCCGCTCACGCCGCGGCAAACCGACGTTCGTAGGTGAGCGGCGAGACCCGCCCGAGGGCCGAGTGCCGCCGGCGGGAGTTGTACCAGCCTTCGATCCAGTCAAACACCGCGAGCTTCGCCTCCGCCTGGGAGCGGAAGCGCCGCCGGTCCAGCAGCTCACACTCGAGCGTCGCGAAGAAACTCTCGGCCATGGCATTGTTGTAGGCATCGCCCACCGAGCCCATCGACGGGCGGACCCCGACTTCCCGGCACCGACGCCCGAACTGCAGCGACGTGTACTGACAGCCCTGATCCGAATGGTGAATCACTGCCGTGGGCTGCCGTTGGCCGACCGCCATGTTGAGCGCGTCGAGCACGAGGTCGGTGGCGAGCGACGTGCCCATGGCCCAGCCCACGATGCGCCGGGTGCAGACGTCGAGCACGATCGCCAGGTACAGGAAGCCGGCCCACGTCGGGAGGTAGGTGATATCGGCGACCCAGAGTTGATCGGGACGCTCGGCCTGGAAGGTACGCGCCACGAGGTCCGGCGCCGGGGCCGCCGTCCGGTCGCGCTGGGTGGTGCCGCGGTACTTCCGGCGCGTCACGCCGACAATCCCGTGGACCTGCATCAGGCGCGCGACGCGCTTGTGATTCACGCGCCAGCCCGTCTCCTGAAGCTCGGCATGAATGTTGGGCGCCCCGTAGGCCTCCCGGGACGCGCGATGAATCTCCCGGCTCCGGACCAGGAGCTGCTCGTTCGCCTGCGCGCGCGCCGAGGATCCACGGCGCCGCCACGCACAGTACCCACTGGGGGAGACGCCCAGCAGCCGACAGAGCGGCCGCACCGGGTACGTGGCCTGATTCGCCTTCACGAACTCGAATCCGGCTCGGGCAGCGCCTTCGTCTCCCGAGCAAACCAGGCCGCGGCTTTTTTTAGGATCTCCCGCTCGAGCTTGAGCTGGCGATTCTCCCGCCGCAGCCGGCACAGCTCGGCC
>JBOGSE010000272.1:0-1896 GCA_050694895.1 bacterium
ATGGACCTCCTGTTGCACAGCCGCAGCGGGCTGAACTTCGCCAACTACCGCAGCCCGGAGTTCGACCGGCTGATCGATCAGGCCAACACCGCGCGCAGCGAGGCGGAGCGTGAAGTGCTCTACCGGCAGGCCGAGCAGATGGCCGTCGGCGACGCCAGCCTCGTGCCCGTGGTGTTCACGCGGTGGGCGATACTCGTCAAGCCGCACGTGCGCGGGTTCGAAGGATCGCCGCTGTCGCTGGGCTGGACCGATATGACCGGCGTCGAGATTCGCCGCTAGATCCGCGCTGTTACGGTACGCGCTCTACCGGATCGGCCTGACCCTGCCACTGCTGCTGGGCGCGGCGCTGCTGATCTTCGTGGCAGGCCGGATGGCCCCCGGTGATCCTGTCGCCATTCGACTCGGAGACAATTACGACGAGCGCGCGGCGCAGGCGATCCGCAGGCAGCTGGGCCTCGACCGTCCCATCTGGGCGCAGTTCGTCCGCTACATAGCCGGCGCCGCCCGCCTGGACTTCGGCGAGTCGTTCATCTATCCCGGCCGTCGCATTGACCGCATCGTCCGGCAGACGCTGCCTCTCAGCCTGCGTCTGACCGCCCTGGCGGTGGCCGGTGCCACGGGCGTGGGGCTGCTGCTCGGGATTATCGGCTCGGTGCGCGCCCGCTCGCGTCTCGACCGGGCCCTCCAGGTGCTCGTCGTCGTGGCGCTCTCGGTCCCCAACTTCGTCGTGGCGGCGCTGCTCGTGCTCGTGTTCGCGCTGTGGCTGCGCGCGCTGCCCGTCGCGGGGATCGGGCCGTGGCAGTCCTATGTGCTGCCGGTGGCCGTGCTCGCCGTGGCGCCGACCGCGTACATCACGCGCATCAGCCGCACCAGCATGCTGCAGGTCATGGCCGAGGACTACATCCGCACCGCCCACAGCAAGGGGCTGGCGCGCCCGCGCATCGTCCTCCGGCACGTGCTGCGCAACGCCGCCCTGCCGATCGTCACGACGATCGGCCTCGCGTTCGGGTACACGCTCACGGGCTCGTTCATCGTCGAGATCATCTTCAACATCCCCGGCATGGCACGGGTGGGCGTGGAAGGCATCCTCCAGCGGGATTACACGGTGATCCAGGCAGTCGTGCTCGTCTACACGTCATTGTTCATCATGGTCAATCTGGCCGTGGACCTCTCTTATGCATTCTTCAACCCTCGGATCCGCTACTAGCGCGGCGGTCTCGCCCCCACGCGCAGCATCGATCTGGAGGTTCTTCCGGCGCGACTCGCTCGCCTCACTGGCAGCGGTGTTTCTGCTGCTCATTGTGCTGATGGCGTTCACCGCTCCCATCCTGACCCCCTACGCGTACGACCGCCAGGACCTGGACAGCGCCCTGCGTGGCCCCCATTCCGCGCATCTGCTGGGCACCGACAATTTTGGACGCGACGTCCTCTCGCGTGTCGCATTTGGCGCGCGTATCTCGTTGACCGTCGCCGCGATCGCCGTCGGGGCCGAGGTGATCGTCGGGACGCTCTGGGGGACGCTCGCGGGCCTCGCGGGCGGCAGGATCGACGCATGGATGATGCGTGTCGTCGACCTGCTCATCGCGTTTCCGAACCTGCTGCTGGCGATCCTCATCACCGGCATCTTTGGGCCAAGTCTGTTGAACATCATCGTTGCGCTCGTTCTGACCGCGTGGCCCGGCATGTCGCGCGTCGTGCGCAGCGAGGTGGTGGCCCTGCGCGAGCGCGAGTTCGTCGAAGCCGCCAGGGCGCTGGGCGCGACGACGAAACGCATCGTCGGCCGCCATCTGCTGCCCAACGTGCTCCACCTGGTGGCGGCGCGCTCGACGCTCGATGTCAGCGCGATCATCCTGGTGGAAGCCGCCCTGAGTTTCGTCGGGGTCGGCGTGCAGCCGC
>JBOGSE010000273.1:0-4225 GCA_050694895.1 bacterium
CCTGATAACTGGCTTCGGTCATCGCCGTGCGCACGTATCCCGGCGCGATGGCGTTCACCCGGATGCGCCGGTCGCCGAGGTCGAGGGCGAGCGCCCTCGTCAGAAGCCGCAGCCCGCCCTTGGAGGCGACGTATCCCGGATTCAGGGGGAACCCGACGAGGCTCCCGATGCTCGTGATGGCGATGATCGACCCTCCGCGGTCTGAAACCATCCGCTCGCTGACCGCGAGGAAGCACCGGTAGGCGGCGGTGAGGTTGACCTCGATCGTTCGGGCGAAGGTGCCCGCGGGATCCTCTTGCGGCTGACCCTGCAGCGAGATGCCCGCGGCGTGCACGTACACATCCAGGCGCCCGTGGTCTGAGACGACGCCATCGCACACACGGGTGAAGGCCGCGGCGTCGGTGACGTCGCAGCGATGGTAGGTTATCCCTTCCTGGCCGGCCTGCGGGGCGGCAGACGTGCCCAGCCCGACGACGGCCGCGCCGGCGCGCGCCAGACCCGACGCAATGGCCAGCCCAATCCCGCGTGATGCGCCGCTGACGACGGCCACCCGCTCGCGAAGCGAGAAGAAATCTTCGAGGAAGGACATCGCCTAGGATGCCAGACCGTAGGCGCGCATGATCGCCTGGCAGAGGAGCACGTCGTCTTCGGTGTCGATCTGAAACATCTTGTACCGCTCCATCGCATACAGTCCGATCCGGCCCCCGAGGCGGTTGCCGGTACGGCGGAGCAGGTCGGGGGTGAAGATGTAGAACGATCCGTTCTCCAGATAGTGTTGCTCAATCGCCTGCCTTGGCAGGCGATTGCGGTAGTCATAGCTCACCGAGACAGGCTGTCCACCGGAGCCGCGCTTCCAGACAAAATAGTCCTTGATCTCCGAGCAGCTCAGCATCGAATCGCACCGCTGCTCCTGGAAGTCCCGGAGCGCGTTGTCTAAGTCCTGCGGCTCGCGCAGCGGCGAGGTGGCCTGCATGCCGACGACGAGGTCGATCGATGCGCCCGAGCGCTCGATCTCGTCCACCGCGTGGAGCCACGCCGCCTCCGAGGACGCGTCGTCGCCCGCCAGCGCGTCCGGACGGCGGATGGGCCGCGCGCCGTAGCGCGTGGCGACCTCGAGGATCTCCTCGCTGTCGGAGGAGACCCAGACCTGATCGATGGTGCCCGCCCCCCTGGCCTGCTCGATCGACCAGGCGAGCAGCGGCTTGCCGCAGAGCTCGAGCAGGTTTTTCCGGGGGAGGCCTTTCGAGCCGCCCCGGGCCGGGATAATCGCGGCCACCGTCATGAAGGCGACGTTACCCTCGCCTGTGGGGGGGTACCCGCTTGCGGGTCCACCACATCCACCCGCAGCTTCTTGCGGACCGCTGCCTCTGTGGGGGTGACCTCTTTCTTGCCTGTTCCCAGCAGCGCCGGCGCCCGCCGGACGGCGTCGACGAAGTCATCCAGCGCCCGCGCCGAGATCGACGCGGCCTGATCCGATCCATACATGGCGCGGTCGAGCGTGATGTGCCGCTCGAGAGCCATGGCCCCCAGGACAACGGCGGCGACGCAGACCTTGATCAGGCTCGACTCGTGCCCGGAATAGCCGACCTCGCACGTGTAGCGTTCGCGCAGCATCGGAATACAGAGCAGGTTTGCGTCCTCCTCGGGCATCGGGTATACGGCGTTACAGTGCATGAGGACGAACGGACACTCGTGCGACCGGAAGAGGCTCACCACGGCGTCGAGCTCCTCCAGGGTCGAGGCCCCCGTGGAGATGAATGTCTTCTTCCGTTCGCTGGCAATCATGCGCAGCAGGGGCCAGTGCCCCAGCATCGCGGATGCGACTTTGTTGTATGGAAGCTGAAACCGTCGGAGGAACAGCTGGCTGTCCTCGTCCCACGCCGAGGCGAACCAGGCGATTCCGAGGGAACGGCAGTGCCGATCGATGGCCTGGTACTCCTCGAGGGAAAGCTCCAGGCCCTCTTTCTGGGCCCGCACGGTCGTCCCCCACGGGCTTTCCCGCGGGCTGTCGAGGACGTCTTGTGGATAGACCTTCTCGATCGTGCGCTTTTGAAACTTCACGGCATCAAACCCGGCGCTGTGCGCCGCGTCGATCAGCTTCTTGGCGATCTCGACATCGCCGTTGTGATTGATGCCGATCTCAGCGATCAAGAACAAGCCCATCGATGTCCTCCGGAGTCAAGGCGCTTACACCCCAATGTTGTCGGTAAAGACACCGTCGAAGTCGAACACGATGGTGTGAAGCTCGGGCAGGCGCGGCCACCGTCGCTTCCTGGCGCTCATCGAGACCCTCGGGGGCGCTCTTTGGAAGACGCGGTGCGGGCGGCAGCACCGCCCGGCCGCTCCGCGTCGGGGCCGTGGAGCCGGCGCTCGACGAGCCCGCAGATGATGTGCTCGATCGCGAGGTGCGCCTCCTGGATGTGCTGGGTGTCCTGACTGGGAACGCGGATGGACACGTCGGCGAGCCCCGGCAGGACGCCGCCCGGGCCCGTGAGCGTGATCACGTGCAGCTTTCCACTGCGGGCGTCCTCGGCCGCGCGCACCACATTCTGCGACGCGCCGCTCGTGCTGATACAGATCAACACGTCCCCGGGCGCGCCGAGTGCCTGCACCTGGCGGGCGAAGACGTGCTCGAACCCCACGTCGTTGGCGTACGCCGTCACGAACGGCGCGTTCGCCGGAAGCGCGATGGCCGGAAGCGCCGGACGCTCGAAGTCCCGCGTCAGCCGGCCGAGGAGCTCGGCGGCCATGTGCTCAGCGTCCGCCGCGCTGCCGCCGTTGCCGCAGATGAGCACCTTGCCTCCGCGCCTGATGCTCGTGGCGATCAGCTCTGCGGCGCGGGCGATGTCATCGGCGCATACCTCCGCGGCGCGGCGCGTCACTTCGGCGGTCCCCTCAAGATGCCGCCGGATCGCCTCAAGAACCTCTTGGCCCGCCATGCGCCCTCCTACCGCCTCCCCATCCCCTGATACGTGAAGCCCGCGCGCTTCACCGCCTCGGGCTCGAGAACGTTCACCGCATCGACGAGGTTGGGGAGCGCGACCTCGGCGCGCAACCGCGCGAGATCCAGGCGCCGGAACGCGTCCCATCCCGTCAGGATCAGCACGAGATGGCTGCCTCGCGCGGCGTCGTACGGATCGTCGATGAGCCCGACACCGTTGAGCACCGCGCGGGCTTCCGCGTTGGCGACGGGATCGTGTGCGCGGATCAACGCGCCGCGGTGCTGCAGATGGTCGATGATCCGCACCGCCAGCGAGTTCCGCACGTCGCTGGTCCCGGGCTTGAAGGACAGCCCAAGCACGGCGATGGTGCGCGCGTACAGGTCGCCATCGAGCAGATCGGTGACGTGGCGGATCGTCTGGCGGACCTGGTGGTGATTCTTGTCCAGGATGGCGCGCAGGAACGCGGGCTCGTACCCCGCGCCCTCGGCAAATCGGATCAGTGACAGCAGGTCTTTCTCCAGGCACGGTCCTCCGAATCCGATGCCCGGTGAGAGATAGCGATGCCCGATCCGTTCGTCGTAGCCGAGTCCGTGGAGGACTTCCGCGACGTCCGCGGAGGCGGCATCGCAGATGCTCGCGAGCTCATTGGCAAACGAGACGCGCATGGCCAAAAACGCGTTAGAAGCGTACTTGATCAGACTCGCGTGCTCGAACGTCGTCTCCAGGACAGGCACGTTCAGCCCCGCGAGCAGCTCGCGGACCTGGCGGCGGACGTCGGGCGAAGCCGCGCCGATGACGATGCGCGTGGGATGGAAGAAATCATGGACGGCATTGCCTTCCTGGAGGAACTCCGGCAGCATGACCAGGTCGTAGTCGCGCCCCTCCACGCGGCCGTGGGTTTCGAGGATGCGCCGCAGGGTCTGGTGGGTGCCAAGCGGCACCGTGCTTTTGATCGCGATGATCGCGTGGCGCTCTAGCACCCGCGCGAGCTCTTCGGACGCCGCGATGACCTGCGAAAGGTCGGTCTCACCGTCACGACGCGACGGGGTCGCGACGGCGATGAACACCATTCGGGCGTCCCGCAGGCCGTCGGCGAGTGAGGCGGCGAAGCGGAGCCGTCCGGCCGCCACGTTGCGTTCGAGCAGCTCTCCAAGACCCGGTTCGTGAAAGGGCAGGCGACCCTGCTGGACCAGGGCCAGCCGCTCGCGATCGGTGTCCACCACCGCGACGGTGTGTCCCAGCTCGGCCAGACCCGCGCTCGTGACCAGCCCGACGTACCCGAG
>JBOGSE010000274.1:0-3515 GCA_050694895.1 bacterium
CCGTGCCCCACCGACCGAAGTGGCACTCCGCCTCGTAGCCGTTGTGCGCCCGGCAGCGCAGTTCGATGTTGTTCACGCTGGACGGTCCCCCATGCGCATACGGCACGACGTGGTGGAACTCGAGGAACGCCTCTTCGGCGCACCGTCGTCCATCGGTCGACTCAAACGCGCATCGTCCGCCGTCCCGGGTCCAGACGGTCCGTCTCACCGCCGCCGGGATGTGCCGTGAGCTCGGGAGGGAGTGTGGCGGAGCGCCGGACGCACGGTGCTGAGTCTCCCGGGGGCGATCCGTCGCCGCGAGCTTCTGTTTGCGGAGCTGTCCGAGCAGCGCCTCCAGCGCCCGATCGAAGATCTGCTCGAGATCGCCGTCTGGAATCTGATGCCGCAAGAGCGCTTGGGCCTCGCGCAACTTCGCGAGTAATTCGGCGTTCGCCGTAAACTGCACTTTGTAGCGCTCCGGGGCGAGCGGACTGACGACTGCCCGTCGCGCAGGCGGCCCAGGAGGCATGGCAGGTACTGCCATCGCTGACGGCGCGACGGCATGCGTGATCTCATGAACGTCGTTGCGCCCTGACGTACTCGGCGCATCCTGACCCCCGACCGGCAGCGGCGCCCGGCTCGGCACAGTGCTTGCCGCCGGCGTCCGGGCCGGGAGCTTGCGAATCACATCCGGGACCGGCGGCTGCGGGTGGAGCCGGGCGATCAACTCTTCGATCTCACGCTTGCTCTTGTGGCGCGCCAGGGCCAGCACGTCGCAGTGATTCCCCGGGGTCAGGTGCGGAGCCAGCCGGCGCACCGCGAAGAGCGTCACCCATCCCGCCGCCAGGTGCTCGAGGAGCACCGGAAAATGCCGCACGGCCCGCGCCGTCTCGATGCGATTGTAGGCGGCGTGCTCGGAGAGGTGGAGCACGTCGGTGCCGTACCTGAACAGCGAGGAGTAACCTTCCGCGAGGTACAGGCGCCGCTCGTCGAGTTCCGCGAGATGCACGATGAGCGCGACGGTCGCCTCCCGCTCGCGCTGCGCCAGATCCTTCACCTGCGCGAGGAGATCATGATCGGACAGCCGCGCCACACGGGCGAGTACGTCATTCGTGTCCATGCTTTCTTATACCATGCGGTCTTCGGAGGCCCGAGGAACGTCGTAGAATGACATGCATGAACTCAAACGTTCTCGAAGTGTCTCCACGTATTGCCGCGCGATGCTAAGGCCCTGCACGTGCAACTGGTGACCGTCTAAGAGTGTCTCCCGGGCAGTCTCAAGGTGCAGCCTGTGGACTTGTCAAGCCCCTTCGCGAAATTTCTTTCGATCTCGCGCAGCAGCTCGCCCCCCAATCTTCGCCGGTCTGGAGGCGCGGCGCTTTTATAACATCGGACCGAGTTCTCCCCTGGCCATTCTCAACACCCGGTCAACGAACGATGCCTTCCCGTCCTGATACGCCTCTCGGTCGGTTGAAAACCGCCGCGCCAGTTCCTTCTTGAGTCCGGCATACTCCTCTGCAAGCTCTGGGTGCTGAATCAAGCAGTCGCGAAAGAACAGGGTGTCCTTCCAGTCACGACTCCCTATCTCGTTCATGTGTATGTGGTGGGTTCTGGGCTCTCCCTTCACGAAGTAGTGCCGGCGCGGGATTCCATGCCCGGAATGGCTGTACTGCCGACATGCTGGACGTCCAGCGCGTGCTGGCCGATGGCGGCTTGGAGGCGGGCTTTCTCTTCCTCGAACAGCCGTCGCCATTCGGCCGTGTACGGAAGGAGTTCTACAGTCCCTCTCTTCAAGCCGATAGCTGGTCTTTTGCGGCCTGCCTCCACTCGACCCTCTCCAGTCTGAGGTTATCCAGATATGAGGTGGGGTTGTTCGTCGCGAAGTTCGACCGACCTGTACGCTGCTGGCCTGCTTGCGCCGGCCGAAAATCCACCGGTACAATCAAGCTACCGAGACGTCCACACTCCGGGCGTCGGGAGACGTCGACGGCGACCTCCGCCTCCAGCCGCATCGCCTGGCACCCTGATCCCGCGCAGGCGCGGGCCAGCCGTCTCTACCGTTTCATCGAGCATCACGGGCTCGGCGACTACGACGCGCTCTATCGCCGGTCGATCGCAGACCCCTCCTGGTTTTGGGGCGCGGTGGCCGCGGACCTCGGCCTGGAGTGGATGCGTCCGTACGAGCGCGTGCTCGACATCTCGCGGGGCATCGCCTGGGCGCGGTGGTTTACAGGTGCGCAGACGAACCTGGTTGTGAACTGTCTAGACCGCCACATTCGCGACGGCCGGGGTGACCATCTCGCCATCATCTGGGAGGGCGAAGACGGCGCGGTCCGCACGCTGACCTACGAAGAGCTTTCCGAAGAGGTCGGCCGGTTGGCGGGAGCGCTGCGGGGACTGGGCATCGGCCGCGGCGATGTCGCCGGTGTGTTCATGCCGATGATGCCCGAGACCGTCGTCGCGACGCTGGCGCTCTCCAAGATCGGCGCGATCTACGTCCCGGTCTTCTCGGGCTTCGCAGCATCGGCGGTGGCCACGCGCCTGATCGACTGCGGTGCGCGGCTCCTGTTCACCGCCGACGGCTTCACCCGCCGCGGGAAGACGGTCGAGATGAAGCGCGTCGCCGATGAAGCCGTGGCGCAGGCCCCGGGGGTCGAGCGCGTGATCGTTTGCCGCCGCATGGGTGTGAAGATCCCGTGGGCGGCAGGCCGCGATCTGTGGTGGGACGATGTCGTGCGCAACTATCCCACCAGCGCCCGCGCCGAGCCGATGGATCCCGAGGATCCCTTCATGATCATCTATACCTCCGGCACCACCGGGCGGCCGAAGGGCACGGTCCATGTACACGCAGGGTTCCCGCTCAAAGGCACCATGGACATGGCCTACTGCTTCGACGTTCGGCCTGGCGACCGGGTCTTCTGGTACACGGACCTGGGCTGGATGATGGGTCCCTGGCTGATCATGGGCACGCTCACCCTGGGCGCGACAATGGTGCTCTACGACGGGACGCCGGACCACCCGACCCCCGAGCGGCTTTGGGAGATCATCGCGCGCCATCGCGCGACCGTGCTGGGGATTTCTCCAACGGCGATCAGAGGGCTCATGCGCTACGGCGACGAGCCCCCGCGCCGGCATGACCTGAGCAGCCTCCGGATTCTCGGCA
The DNA here is from genome assembly GCA_050694895.1 of bacterium. Classification (GTDB taxonomy): domain Bacteria; phylum Sysuimicrobiota; class Sysuimicrobiia; order Sysuimicrobiales; family Humicultoraceae; genus JBQTJP01. The sequence continues at coordinate 3,143 of JBOGSE010000274.1, forward strand.
GCACCGGGGAGCCGTGGAACCCGGAGGCGTGGACGTGGTACTTCGAGCAGGTGGGTCGCGGCCGGCTGCCGATCATGAACTACACGGGCGGCACCGAGATCTCCGGCGGCATCCTTGGCTGTGATCTTCTGCATCCAGAGGTGCCCACGGCGTTCAGCGGCCCAATTCCCGGAATCGCGGCGGACGTGTACGACGAGCAGGGCCGCCCCGTCCGCGACGCGGTCGGCGAGCTTGTGATCACGCAGCCGTGGCCCGGGATGACGCGCGGTTTCTGGAAGGACCCGGATCGGTACCTGGACACGTACTGGTCGCGGTGGCCCAACATCTGGGTGCACGGCGACTGGGTGCGCGCCGACGCCGACGGATTCTGGTA
>JBOGSE010000275.1:0-1503 GCA_050694895.1 bacterium
CTGTCGATAGCACACGATCTGTCCGGTTCTTGTAGCACACGATCTGTCCGGTTTTTGAATCGCTCCAAACGGAGGAGCGGGGATGAAGTGGACAGCCGTGCTGCAAGGAGTACGAGTGATGAGGTTCAAGGCAGTCCTGGCCCAGTGGGAGAACCACGAGATGAGCCAGGCCGAGGCGGCGGAGGTATTGGGGGTGAGCGAGCGGACGTTCCGGCGCTGGTTCCAGCGCCACGAGGAAGATGGCGTGGCCGGCCTGTTGGACCGGCGGATCGGCAAGCCCTCGCCCAAGCGGGTGCCGGAAGAATGGGTGGCGCGCGTGGCCGAGCTTTACGTCGAGCGCTACCAGGAGTTCAACGCCAAGCATTTCCACGAGCATCTGGTTGCGGAGCATAACTTTCCGTGGAGCTACAGCTGGACCAAGACCCTGCTGCATCAGCGCCAGCTCTTGCCGGTCGCATCCATGAAGGGGGTGCATCGCAAGAAGCGCCCGCGCCGACCGCTGCCGGGCTTGATGCTGCACCAGGACGGTTCGCCGCATCGCTGGATCCCGGCGCTCGATCGCAGCTTCGATCTGATCGTCACCATGGACGATGCGACCAGCGAGATCTACTCGGCCTTCCTGGTCGAGGAGGAAGGCACCGTGAGCAGCTTCGCGGGCTTGCGCGCCGTCATCGCCGGGCGCGGCCTGTTCTGCTCGCTCTACACCGACCGCGGCAGCCATTACTTCACCACGCCCGACGCCGGCGGCAAGGTCGACGAGAATGACCTCACCCAGGTCGGCCGGGCGCTGGCGCAGCTCGGCATCGAGCACATCCCGGCCTATTCGCCCGAAGCCCGCGGCCGCTCGGAACGGATGTTCGCCACCCTGCAGGACCGCTTGCCCAAGGAGCTGCGGCTGGCCGGCATCGCCACGCTCGCGGCCGCCAACCGCTTCATCGCCGAGGTCTATCTCCCCCAACACAACGCCCGCTTCGCGGTTGCGGCCGCCGAGCCGGGCAGTGCCTTCGTGCCCGATCCCGCCGGCCACTGGCGCGACATCCTGTGCGTGCAGGAAGAGCGCATCGTCGGCAATGACAATACCGTGCGCTATCGCAAGCTCTCGCTGCAACTGCCGCAGAGCCCGTTGCGGGCCCACTTCGTCAAGCTCAGGGTGCGCGTCCATCACTACCCCGACGACAGTCTGGCCATCTTCCACGGGCCGCGCCGTCTGGCGCGCTACAGCGCCGACGGCCGGCTCTTGACGGAGGCGTCAGACGATCATGCGCAAGTCCGGGCCGCCTAAGCCGCTTTGGCGCCCGGCGCCCTGTGGATATGTGGACGATCCGCAAAGCGCGGACCGGCTGCGCTTCCCCCGTGTCCGCCTGAAGAAGGCGAACACGGGGAAATGCTCGCCTTCGCCCACATCCCCACAGGGCCAACCACCGCATGATTCGATTCTTGAGGTTGAAAAAAGCGGTCAACTCGTGTGCTACAAACACCGGACAAGTTAATTTGCTATCGACA
>JBOGSE010000276.1:0-4996 GCA_050694895.1 bacterium
CAACCAGCCGTGCCTGGCCCAGGGCATCACCGCGAATGGCCGAACCGGCAGGGCGCGCGCGCGGATGCCGTCCGTGTACCGCCCTGCGTTGGCGGCCCGAACGGCGTTGTGCCGGTCGAGGCGCGACAGCGACACCCGCCCTACCGCCGCCTGGCATTCGTTCATCACGCAGTTGAGCCCCACGAGCGCGACCTCGCTGCGGTAGGGGTCACCTCGTTCCCAGCCGTGACGGCGCAACCGCGTCATGTGCTTCGCCCATGCCGCGTGATTTGTCAAGGCCATACCGCCCTGGCCCGCGACGGTGACGCATTTCCGCGCGAAGCTGACGAAGCCGATGTCGCCGATGCTCCCCAGCCTGCGGTTCTTGTACTCACCGCCGAGCGCATGCGCGGCGTCCTCGATGACGTAAATTCCCCTGGCGCGGGCCAGCTCCATGAGAGGGTCCATGTCAACGGCGTGCCCGTACGTGTGGATGACAATGATCGCCCTGGTCTGCGGGGTCAGGTGCGGCTCCACGGTCTCTGCGTCGAGGTTAGCGGTCGCCTCCTGCACGTCGCAGTAGATGGGCCGGGCGCCGGCGGTGATCGTGCACTCGGCCGCGCTCAGGTAGCCGTTCGCGGGAACGATCACCTCGTCGCCGGGTCCGATGCCGAGCGCCCGCATCGCCACGTGGAGCGCCGCGGTGCCCGATGATGTGGCGACGGCGTGTCGCACGCCCAGATACGCCGCCATCTCTTGCTCGAACGCGTCGCACTCGGGCCCGTCATAGTACACGGGCCCCGGCGTCGGCCGGAGCATCGCCTCCCGCATCTCGCCGTCAAAGGGCGTCCACACAGTCTGATACCTGACCGGCGCGCTCATCGACATCGCTTTCACTCGTAGAATTTCTTGATGACGCCCGCGACATAGGCGATGTCTTCGTGGCCGAGCGTCTGGTAGCAGGGGAACGTCAGGATCGTCTGCGCGAGCCGCTCGGTGACGGGGAACGTGCCCTCCGGCGCGCCGCAGTAGGGCTGGTACGCGTGGTCCAGGTGAATGGGCGTGCCGTACTCGACCATGATGTGCACCCCGTGTCGCTCCATGTGGTCCTTCAGCGCGTCGCGTTGCGGCGTCTGCGCCACGAACCGCAGCATGCTGTGCGTCGTGTAGGGTTTGGTCACGGGGAGCGCCAAATCGTTTGGGAATTCCTCGATGAGGCGATGGTAGAGTTCGGCGTTCGCCCTCCGGCGGGCGTTCCACTCGTCGAGGTATCGCAGCTGTATGCGGCCAATGGCCGAGAGCAGTTCATTCTGACGGTAGTTGAACCCGACGACTTCGATCTGCGCGGCGCGGTAGACCTGGTAGGCCTTCTTGGCCTCAAACCACCGGCGGCCGCGTCCGTGGTTGGCCATCATCATGGAACGCTCCCACACCTGGGCGTCGTTGGTGACGATCATGCCGCCTTCGCCACCCACCGAGATGCACTTGTTCTGGACGAAAGAGAAGCAGCCGGCATCGCCGATCGTGCCGAGTGCGCGGCCCTTGTACCTGGCTCCGGCCGCGTGGCACACGTCCTCGACGACCTTCAATCCGTGACGCCGCGCGATCGCCATGAGCGGGTCCATGTCCACAGAATGGCCGTTCATGTGCACCGGCAGGATCGCCTTCGTGCGCGGGGTGACGGCGGCCTCGAGCAGGGTCATGTCCATGTTGTACGTGTCGGCCTCGACGTCCACCAGGACCGGTCTGGCGCCGCAGAGGATGATGACGTCGGCGACCGATGAGAAGGTATTGGGGACCGTGATCACCTCGTCGCCCGGTCCGACGCCCACCGCGAGCAGCGCCAGGTGGAGCGCGGCCGTGCCGCTCGAAACGTTGACGGCGTGGCGCGACCCGATGTACGCGCAGAACTCATCCTCGAAGCGTTTGCCCTCGGACTCTTCAAGGGGGAAGCTGCGAATGTACTTCCCGCCGCGCAGCACGCGGCTGGCCGCCTCGAGCATCTCGTCGGTCATCACCGGCTTGTACGTGATGTGACGGCTGGGAGCCTCACGCGACACGGATCATGCCTCCTTCCCGCGAAAGCGGGGATCATATGCCTGGCGCAGCGCGTCGCCGAGCAGATTGATGCCAAGGACGACGGTGGCCAGGGCAATGCCCGGAAAGGTGATCAGGTGTGGTGCCACCCGCATGTACGTTCGGGCCTGAGCCAGCATGTAGCCCCACTCGGGCGTCGGCGGCCGGACGCCCAGCCCGAGGAAGCTCAGCCCGCCGGCGGTCAGGATCGCCGCGGCCATCGAGAACGTCGACTGGACCGTCAACGGGCCAATGAGGTTCGGCAGGATGTGCCGGCGCATGATCCGCGTATCAGGGGATCCCAGGGCTCTCGCCGCGGTGACGTATTCCATCTGCGAGATCGTCAGCGTTGAGCCGCGCACCAGGCGCGCGAAGATCGGCACGTCAGGAAATCCGATGGCGATCACGAGCGTCCAGAAGCCGATGCCCCAGGTGGCGACGATGACAATGCCCAGGAGCAGCCGGGGGATGGCCAGCAACATGTCCGAGATCCTCATCGTCAGGCTGTCGAGTGCGCCCCCGTAGAAGCCGGACGCGATGCCCAGCGGGATGCCCAGCAGGACACCGAATGCCACGGCCGCCACGCCGATGGCGAGTGAGATGCGCGAGCCATGAATGACCCGCGACAGCGTGTCACGACCGAGTTCGTCGCTCCCCAGCAGATACCCATCCTGCCCCGGGGCGCGGAGCGCCGTGCGTAAGTTCTGGTCCCTGGGATCGGCCGGGGCCAGGAGAGGCGCGAAGACCGCCATGACCAGAAACAGGGTGACGATGATGGTACCAGCCAGGCCCGGTTTCGATCTGAACAGTGCGCGCCAGCGCAATGGTCACCCTACGCGTAGCGGATACGTGGGTCGAGGAGCAAATACACCATGTCCACCGCAAAGTTGACGACGATCACCGCGACAGCGATCAGCAGCACGCCGCCCTGCACGACGGGAAAGTCCCGCTGGTTTACGGCCTGGACTATCATCCGCCCAAGGCCGGGGACGGCGAAGACCGTCTCGGTGATCACGGCTCCTCCCACCAGCAGGCCGAGGCGCAGCCCGATGACTGTGACGAGGGGAGGCAGGGCGTTGCGCAGGGCATGCTTGTAGAACACGATACGAGACGCCAGCCCTTTGGCCCTGGCGGTGCGGACGAAGTCTTCCAGAAGCAGTTCGACCATCAGCGAGCGGGTCATGCGCGCAAGGAGCGCCAGACTGGCCAGGCTCACGGAAAAGACCGGCAAAATGGCGTGCGAAAGGGTCCCCCAACCCGAGGAGGGCAGGACCCCCAGGCGCAGCGAGAACAGGAGGATCAGCAGCAGCGAGATCCAGAACACGGGCATCGACATGCCGGCGACGGCCAGCCCCATGATGCTCAAGTCGACTACGCCGTCGCGGCGCACCGCGGCCAGGACTCCGACCGGAATTCCCACCGCGACCGCGACCGCCAGCCCGCCCAGGGCCAAACTCATGCTGATAGGGAAGGCCCGGGCCAGGTCCGGGCCGACCGGCCGTTCGCCCCAGTGCGAGGTGCCGAAGTCTCCGCGCATCACGCGCGCCGCCCAGTTCACGTACTGCACCGGCAGCGGATCGTTGAGCCCGTACCGCTGCCTGATGACGACCAGTTCCTCTTCTCTCGCCTGATTGCCCGCGATGAGCGCCGCGGGATCGCCTGGGGCCAGATGCAACGAAACGAACACCAGCAGCGAGAGGCCGAAGACGGTGAGCACGCCTTCGGCAAACCGGCGGACGAGATACGCGAGCATTAGTGGCTAGCGAGCGATGTTGGCCTCCCTGAAGTGGATCAACTCCACCGGCAGGAGCTGGACACCCGTCAGCGCCCGGTTCCCAACCGAAGAGTGGTTGACCGTGAAGATCCAGATCCACGGCAGATCGCGCCAGAGGATCTCCTGCGCGCGCTCATAGGCCGCGCGCCGCTCCCCCACGTTGGTCGAGCCCAGGGCCCGGTCGATGAGGCCGTCGAGCTCGGGATTGGAATAGAAGTTTCTGTTGCAGCACGCCGGGGCGAAGTTATCGGAATGGAACACCAGCCGCAGCGCGTAGTCGGCCTCACCGGTCTGCGTGCCCCAGCCGTAGTAGGTCATCTCCAGCGTGGATTCCCTGGGACCTTTCGAGCGCAGCAGCACCAGCCACTGCCCGCTTTCCATCACTTCCAGCTTGAGAGTGATGCCGACCCTCCGCAGCATGTCGGCGACGGCTTCCGAGATCTGCTGCGCGGCGGCGTACGTGCCGATTGGGACCCACATCGTGGAGGAGAAGCCGTTGGGATAGCCGGCCTCGGCCAGCAGCCGCTTGGCGCGCTCAGGATCGTAGTTGTAGCGGGCGGCCTGGGCCTTGTACGGGAACACGCCCGGTGGCAGCGGCGAGTCCGCCACCCGCGCGAAACCGGCCAGGAAGGTATCGACGATGGCGCGATTGTCAATGGCGTGCGCCATGGCCTGACGCACGCGCAGATCGCTCCACGGCTTCTTCGTCACATTCGGATAGAGGCCCTGAATGCGGGAGCGAGGCAGGTTGTGGACGACCAGGTTCGGGTTGTTGCCAAGCCGCTTGGCTTCCTGCGGGGCGATGGTGGTGACAAAGTCGAGCTCGCCCGTCTCCAGGCCGATCGCGCGCGTGGCGTCGTCGGGGATGGGCCGGTACTCGATCTCCGTGATGTTGCTCTGAGACGCCAGCCAGTGGGCAGGATTCTTCTGGAGGAGGATACGCGTCCCGCGGATCCATTCGCGGAAGAAGAATGGGCCCGAGCCGACCGGGAACCTGCCGAACGTGCTGATGTCCTGCTTGGACGCGGCGGTGGGGCTGACGATCGACGCCGACGGGTTGGCCATCGTATTGAGCATCGCCCCGAACGGTTTCTCGGTCGAAAACGAGACCGTGTACTCGTCCACCACGTCGACCCGTTTGATCGCCTCGAACACGGCACGCCGCGA
>JBOGSE010000277.1:0-12623 GCA_050694895.1 bacterium
GTCGAGCCCCTTCTGCAGCGTCTCGCAGCAGATTCATGACTTGGCGCGTCGACATTTCCTTGGACACCGGGACCAACGGGAATGCGGGTACGAGGTCAATGACGATTTCCTCCCTTCGGATACCGGATCTCTTGGCAATCTCGTCCAGCATCGGCTTCCGTGTCAGGTTGGTGAGGGCGCGCCTGTAATCAGGATCAGTATCTCCCTCGCCGAGAAGGCGGAACTCGTACGCCAACTTGAGAGGACGCCGCTCAAGAAGTCTTTGGATCACCATCTTCAACTCCGTGTCTCCGGCGGGCTCCTTAGTGTGGCTTTGAAGCCGTGTCAGGAAGTACGTGTCATCAAACACAACGTATTCCTGGGTATCGATCGCGTCGACAATTTCTCCGTAGTGCCGGAATACCTCACCCTTCTCCGCGAGGCCAACGAACGCGGCTTTGGCGAGCAGCTCCAATGACCTTACCGTCTTATGAAAGACGACCTGCGAATACATGTGATACCGCGCCAGCAGGTAGTGCTCGAGAGCACCGAGCGCTTTCCTTCGGTGAACCGCTACGACCTGATTGGAGCTGCCCGGCGGGTCCTCACGAATTTCCATGTTCTCAATCAGATAGTCGAGATCGATGTTCCCGTAGACGACGCCCGCTGCCCGGGCGTCTCTACGAACGTAGTCCAGCCGATCGCAGTCGTAATCAGAATCCAGGATCGAGTGATAGAGCGAGTTGCTAGTCGATCCAGATACGATGAAATCTCGTGGATGTATTCCTCGCTCTTACCCGCATCCAAGAGAGTCTCCCGAAGATCCGTTCGCCTTGTTAGGACTTGAGCTCCGATGACCTTGTCTCTGGCACTTCCACTAGCCGGGGATGCTAGGCCAACCCTTTGGAGAAGCGTGGGCTCGAACTCTTCTTCAAGGGGACCAGTCGATTGGAATATTCGGTCGCTTGCTTGTCCGTCGGGGTCACCGATGATTCGATATGCCAACTCAATACAATGCGACAGAGGGTACTGCCCGATATCGTGAAGAAGTCCTGCTAAGCGCAGCTTCTCCGTTACGTCTGGGTCCAAACCGAGGCTTTGGGCGAGCTTGCCAACCAGGTGAGCCACACCAATAGAGTGGGAAAAGCGAGAGTGCGTAGCTCCGGGGAAGACGAGTCGGGCGAGCCCAAGTTGTGCTATTCGGGCCAACCGAAGGAACAATGGGGTTCCAATGATCTCCGTCTCAAGATCACTAAGTTCAACGCGTCCATTCAGAGAGTCATGAATCGTCGTGGACATAGGAACAAGATGTCGTCGGGAGGAAACGAAAGTCAAGCCTAACCTAGGAGTTACTCAGGCTCTCCAGACTCCTAAGTCGTTGCCAGGCCTCGTCCAGGTCCTCAGCACCTATTTTGAGGTGTGGTTTTCGAGTTACAAGGTCTTGCTCCAGCTGTTCCTCCTTACCCTCTGACCGTGTGTGCTTCGTTTGCGAGAGGTAGTGCAATGAGCTGAGTAGCTCCAACCACTCAGCGTCAGTCAAGGCCGTTGCTTTTGGCTTTTGGATTAGACCCTTCACCTCATCAAGCGCTGCTTCAATGCCCTTTCGCATGCGAAGCTGCTCCAGACTCTCTCGAATATCGTCCCTTCTGGCTTCAAGGCGCACGCGGTCCTGAGCGAGGTCCGGAGAATAGGGACCGTATTGGTTCCATGAGAACCTATATCCGAGGTCGACTCCGGCGACCTGAACCAGATAGATCCTCTTCTGGAATGCGATGCGTCCGGGCAGTGATGCGAAATCATCACCGTCGACGCGCTCGAGGGTCGCCTCCAAGGCTACGAGTTGCTTCATGGAACCTCCCAGACCATGATGAATCTTACATCCGTGTAAGTCAAAGTGTCTAGTTGCTTCTTCGAGAACGATGCCGTCGACCTTCATCCCGACCAGCCATCTCCAGCCTCCTTGACAACTTAATTTGCTTTAGCTAGTGTGCGTGGGCAGTTCTTAAGCGAGTTAAGGGGGAAACCCGTGGCAGAGCAGGCGGTCGGCACGCTCCTCGGCTTGGAGGCGATCGCCGCTATGGCAGGCGTCTCCGTACCAGCGGTTTCGCAGTGGCGCAAGAAGGGGGGAAGCGACTTCCCCGCGCCGCTCCCCGGCTACGAGACTTTGGTTTTCGACAAGGCGGAGGTCGAGGCTTGGCTCAGCAAGAAGAAGAAGAAGTTCAAGCCGCTCAACCTCGAGGCCACGCTTTGGGCAGCCGCCGACAAGATGCGCGGCCACATGGACGCCGCCGAGTACAAGCACGTGGCGTTGGGTTTGGTCTTTCTGAAGTTCATCTCCGACGCTTTCGAGGCGCGCCACCACGAGCTGCTCGAGCTCGCGAAGACCGCAGGCGCCGATCCAGAAGAACCGGACGAGTACCGCGCCGAGCATGTGTTCTGGGTCCCGCCGGAAGCGAGGTGGGAGAGGCTGCAGGCAGCCGCCAAGCAGCCGGAGATTGGACTACACATCGACGACGCGATGGAGGCGATCGAGCGCGAGAACCCGTCGCTCAAGGGCGTTCTCCCCAAGGACTACGCGCGCCCCGTTCTCGACAAGCGCCGCCTCGGCGAACTGATCGACCTCATCTCAGGGATCGGCCTCGGTGGCAAGGAGAACCATTCCCGCGACGTGTTGGGTCGGGTCTACGAGTACTTCCTCGGCCAGTTCGCGAGCAAGGAGGGGAAGAAGGCCGGCGAATTCTACACGCCTCTCCACATCGTCCGGCTGCTCGTAGAGATGATCGAGCCCTACAAGGGGCGCGTGTACGACCCGTGCTGCGGATCGAGCGGCATGTTCGTGCAATCCGAGGAGTTCATCCGCGCGCACGGCGGCCGCCTCGGCGACATCTCCATCTTCGGGCAGGAGTCCAACCCCACGACCTGGCGCCTCGCCAAAATGAACCTTGCCATCCGTGGTATCGAGGCCAATCTCGGCGATCACGCCGCCGACACGTTCCACAGCGACCTGCATCCCGATCTCAAGGCCGACTTCATCTTGGCCAATCCTCCCTTCAACAACAGCGATTGGGGCGGCGATCGTCTGCGTGACGACGTGCGCTGGCGCTACGGCGCACCGCCGGTCGGTAACGCCAACTTCGCGTGGATGCAGCACATGATCCACCACCTCTCGCCGACGGGGATGATGGGCCTTGTGCTCGCGAACGGCTCGATGTCGTCAAACACGTCGGGCGAAGGCGAGATCCGCAAGAGCATCGCGGAGGCCGATCTCGTCGATTGCATGGTTGCGCTTCCGGGCCAGCTCTTCTACGGAACCCAGATCCCCGCATGCTTGTGGTTCATCGCGCGCGACAAGTCGGGGAAGCCGACAAGGGGAGGCAAGCAGCTTCGCGACCGTCGCGACGAGGTCCTGTTCATCGACGCCCGCACGCTGGGCACCATGATCAGTCGCAGGCAGAGAGCGCTGACGGACGAGGACATCGCCCGCATCGCCGGTGTCTACCACGCGTGGCGCGGAGAGGGCGGCGAGTACGCCGACGTGCCCGGTTTCACTAAGAGCGCAACGATCGATGAAATCCGCAAACACGGTCACGTGCTCACGCCCGGCCGTTACGTCGGGGCTTGGGACAACGAGGAAGATGCCGAGCCCTTCGAGGAGAAGATGAAGCGGCTGGTGGGGGAGCTAGACGATCAGCGGACCGAGGCTGCGAAGCTGGATGCCGCGATCGCGCGGAACCTGGCCGAGCTGGGCTGGCCGCTGAAGGAGCTTAGGCATGGCTGAGGATCGGGATCTCCGAGTCCTGCGGGAAGCGACGGTGAAAGGGGACGTCCTCTGGCATCATCATGCCTTGGAGCGACTACTCGAACGCGGCATCTCCCGGGCCGAGGTCCTCCATGTAATCGCGCAAGGAGAGGTCATAGAACGCTACCCGGAAGACCGGCCGCTCCCGAGCTACCTGATCATGCACATCGGGGAAGAGCAGCTGCGGACCCTGCGTCAAAGCAATGCCACATCGTCACAGTGTACCGCCCGGTCCTCGAGCATTTCGAGGCAGACTTCAAGACGAGAAGGAGGAATCCATGATGGAGCGCGCCGGCACCTGCCCTCTCTGTGCAGGAGGGAAGGAACCTGGAACGACGACGTTTACGGTAGACCTTGGTTTTGGCGTCGTCGTGGTCCGCGATGTCCCTGCCCTCGTGTGCTCTCAGTGCGGAGAGGCCTGGATCGAGGACGCCGTGGCAGCAAAGCTCGAGAGCGTCGTGACGGACGCGCGCCGCAGGCGCGCGGTCGTCGAGGTGATGAGGTGGGAACAGGTTGCGGCTTGATCGCCCGCCTTCGATCGCCGGGAACGGCTTACGGCATGACGTGCGCGCGGCCTGGACAGGTGCCCCGGCACCTGTCGAAATCCCGGGCCGAAATCGACACGTTCGCGCGATGTCTCGATGGTGTGTGCACGAGGCTTCTCTCCCGATACCGTGCGGGTATCTGCTCCCCGCTGGATCAGCCTTCGGGCCTCCGGCGGGGTTTTGCCTTCCGGGGGATCGCGCTCGACGTCGTCAGTGGCCGGGTCTTCCTAGACCGCTGCGACGACCTCACCGGATACCGCAAGGGGTTAAGGCCGTAATGGGATCGAAGAGGGCGAACCGACCGCGCGAGTGGGAAAGGATGTCGCTTCGCGAGGCAGGCGTTACGCTGATCGACTGCGATCATCGAACGCCCCCCGCTTCCGAAGCCGGCTACCCCTACGTCGCTATCCCACAGCTTCGTGCCGGCCGCATTGACCTATCAGGCGCTCGCCGCATCGCGTCGGAACACTTCGTCGAGTGGACGAAGAAGGCGAAGCCTTCCGCTAACGATGTGGTTCTTTCACGTCGCTGTAATCCTGGTGAAACCGCGTTTGTGACCGCTGATGCTGAATTCGCACTTGGTCAGAACCTCGTGCTTCTACGAGCAGACGCAACGCGCGTCTTTCCTCCATTCCTTCGCTGGATTGTTCGTGGTCCGGAGTGGTGGGAAGAGGTCGGAAAGTTCATCAATGTCGGCGCGGTGTTCGACAGCCTGAAGTGTGCGGACATCCCAAAATTCGAACTGTCCATTCCGCCGCGTGAGGAACAGAAGCCAATTGCGCGTATCCTCGGCACCTTGGACGAAAAGATCGACCTGAACCGGCGCACGAACGAGACGCTGGAGGGGATTGCTACTGCGATCTTCAAGTCGTGGTTCGTGGCCTTCGACCCCGTCCGCGCCAAGGTGGAAGGTCACCAACTCCCCTCAATGTCATCTGAGTTCTCGGCTCTTTTCCCCCATGCCTTCGCGGACTCTGAACTTGGCTCCATACCGGATGGCTGGGATGTGCGGCCTATCGGTGATGTCGTCAGAGTGCTGGGTGGCTCGACCCCCAGCACCAAGCAGTCCGCGTACTGGGATGGAGCCCACTTCTTTGCAACCCCGAAGGATCTCTCTTGCTTGACTTCGCCTGTGCTCTTGAGGACTGAAAGAACGATTACCGATGAAGGCGTCGCGCAGATCAGCTCCGGAGTGTTGCCCGTGGGCACAGTGTTGTTGTCGTCGCGGGCTCCCATCGGCTACGTCGCCATCACGGCCGTTCCTGTGTCAGTGAACCAAGGATTCATCGGCATGGTTTGCGATCAGGGACTCCCTACGCATTACGTCGCGCAGTGGACGTCAATGAATGTCGAAACGTTTAAGCAGAACGCAGGCGGAACCACGTTCGCCGAGATCAGCAAGGGTACGTTTAGACCGCTACCAATCCTTGTTCCACCGGAGCCATTGCTTGTGGCTTACGAGAAGACCGTCCTCCCGGTTTACGAGCGTCTCGAGCGCAACTTGCGGGAACGGAACTTGCTGATCCAGCTGCGGGAAGCACTCCTGCCGAAGTTGATCTCCGGCGAGATTCGAATGAACGACGTCGATCTTTTCGCCGGGGCCTGAGTGCATGAAGCGCGAAGCCAAGCTTCTGCTCGAGAAGTCGTGTGACTCGCTTGTCCTGAGCATCGAACTCTTCAACCGACCCCATGATCGAGGAAGGGTCAGTGGCACCCTGATTCATCTCGACCATGGCTTTGAGATGTTGCTCAAGTCGGCAATCCTCCATCGGGGCGGGCGGATACGCGAGAAGCGCGCCAAAGCGACCATCGGCTTCGATGCGTGTGTCCGAAGGTCCTTGAGCGACGGAAAGATTAGGTTCCTGACCGACGAGCAAGCCCTCTTATTGCAGACCATCAACGGGCTGCGAGATGCGGCTCAGCATCACCTCCTTGAGATCTCTGAGGGTCAGCTCTACGTACACGTTCAGTCGGGGGTTACGCTCTTCCGCGATCTCCTCAAGAGTGTCTTCGATCGCGATCTTGCACTCCACTTGCCCAAGAGGGTGCTGCCGATATCGTCTTCCGTGCCGACGGATCTAGCCACCCTCTTCGACTCGGAGGTCGCGGAGATTAAGAAGCTTCTTCGGCCCGGTCGTCGGCGTCAGATTGAAGCGATGGCGAGACTCCGGCCTCTTGCGATCTTGGATGCCACGATCCAGGGCGAGAAGACTCAGCCGAGCGACAGCGACCTGAGGCGAATCGGCAAGGATCTTTCGAAGGGGACGAACTGGTCCGAGGTATTCAAGGGTGCCTCTGCGGTCGAAATCTCAACGGACGGTGCGGGACCGAGTCTGTCGCTCCGCCTGTCGAAGAAAGAGGGCATCCCAATCCAGTTAGTCGCCGAGGGAACGCCGGGGGCGTCGGTCGTTGCCGTAAAGCGTGTTGACGAACTCGGCTTCTATAACCTGGGAGCGAATCAACTTGCGAAGAAGGTGGGCTTGACGATGCCGAAGGCCGTTGCTGTCGTGGATTACCTGCGGGCTTCGTGATGACCCAGACTGCTACAAGGAGATCAAGATCGGGAAGTCGTTGTTCAAGCGGTATTCACAGAAGACTGTCGATGCGATCAAAGCGACCCTGTCCAAGGAGAACGCGGACGAGATCTGGGCGAAACGACATGGGCAGAAGGGCGATGCGTGACAGCTCGAGGTGAAGAGCCCATCTGGGTGTCGATGAGTTCGTCGCCGAGGCGGCGGTCATGGGCTGGCTCGGTGAACTCGGCTACGAGACTCGGCTGGGTGGAGAGATCGCGCCGGGGACTCCAGGCGCCGAGCGAAGCGGGTACCGAGAGGTCTTTCTCGCCGGCCGCGCCCGGCAAGCCATCGACCGGCTCAACCCCGGCGTGCCTGACGCAGCGAAAGACGAAGCCCTCCGCAAGGTTCTTCGGATGGATTCCCCATCGCTCATCGTCAACAACCGCTCTTTCCATCGGATGCTCGTCAACCCGCCGGAGATCGAGGTGGCGCGCGAGGGAGGCGGCATCCGCGGGGTTCATGTCAAGCTCATCGACTTCGACAAGCCCGACAACAACGACTGGCTCGCGGTGAACCAGTTCACCGTGCACGAGCGCAACCATCGCCGTCCGGATGTCGTCATCTTCGTCAACGGCCTTCCACTCGGTCTGATCGAACTGAAGAATCCCGCCGACGAGGACACCGACATCTGGGATGCCTACGGCCAGATTCAGACCTACAAGCAAGAGATTCCCTCACTCCTGGCCTACAACGAGATCGTCGTCGTCTCCGACGGAGTCGATGCGCGCGTCGGATCGCTGACCGCGCCGCGCGAGTGGTTCCTGCCGTGGCGGACGATCGAGGGTCAGGAACTGGCGCCCGAGACCGCAAACCGGCTGGAGGTGGTCGCGAAGGGCGTCTTCGACAGGGCGCGCTTCCTCGACCTGATTCGACACTTCATCGTCTTCCAGGACGAAGGTGAGATCCGGAAAGTGATCTCGGGTTACCACCAGTTCCACGCGGCACGGAAGGCGGTCGCCACCACGCTGCAAGCAGCGGGTCGCGACGGCGACGGACGGGGTGGTGTCGTCTGGCACACCCAAGGTTCCGGTAAGAGCCTCACGATGGCGTTCTTTGCCGGCAAGCTCGTCCTCACGGCCGAGTTGGAGAACCCGACGATCGTCGTCATCACGGATCGCAACGACCTCGATGAACAGCTCTTCGGCGTGTTCGCTTCGTGCGGGGAGTTGCTGCGCCAGAACCCCGTCCAGATGGAGGATCGCCCGCACCTCCGCCGGGAGCTGACGACGCGGGCTTCGGGCGGCGTCATCTTCACAACGATGCAGAAGTTCCTGCCCGACGAGAAGGGCGACGCGTTCCCCAAACTCTCCGACCGCCACAACATCGTGGTCATCGCCGACGAGGCCCACCGCAGTCAATACGGTTTCATCAAGGGGCTGGCCAAGCACATGCGGGACGCGTTGCCGAACGCAACGTTCGTCGGTTTCACCGGCACCCCGGTCGAGCTCGACGACCGGGATACTCGTGCGGTGTTCGGCGACTACATCGACATCTACGACGTTCGTCGGGCCGTCGACGACGGTGCGACGGTTCCCATCTTCTACGAGAGCCGGCTCGCGAAGCTCGACCTCGCAGACGAGGAGAAGCCCAAGGTCGACGAGGAATTCGAAGAAGTCACCGAAGGCGAGGAGGTTGCGCGCAAGGAGCGGCTGAAGAGCAAGTGGGGACAACTCGAGGCCGTGGTGGGCAGCCGCAAGCGCCTTGAGATGATCGCTCGCGATCTCGTGGATCATTTCGAGAAGCGGCTCGAGGTGATGGATGGCAAGGCGATGGTCGTGTGCATGTCCAGACGCATCTGCGTGGAACTGAACGAGGAGATCGTCAAGCTACGACCCCACTGGCACGCCGACTCGGATGATGAAGGCGAAATCAAGGTCGTCATGACCGGCGATGCGTCTGAGCCCGCCAACTGGCAGCGGCACATCCGGAACAGCAAGCGCGCGAAGGATGCGATCGCGAAGCGGTTCAAGGATCCCCGTGATCCCTTCAAGGTCGTGATCGTGCGCGACATGTGGCTCACGGGGTTCGACGTTCCGAGCCTCCACACGATGTACCTCGACAAGCCATTGCACGGCCACACGTTGATGCAAGCCATCGCACGCGTGAACCGCGTGTTCAAAGACAAGCCCGGCGGTCTCGTCGTCGACTACCTCGGGCTGGCCGACGACCTGCGCAGAGCGCTGGCCATCTACACAGAGAGCGGAGGCAAGGGCGAAGCCGCGGTCGACCAGAACGAGGCCGTGGCGGTGATGCTCGGACGCTACGAAGTGTGCCGCGACATGTTTCACGGCTTCGACTACGCGGCGTACTTCACCGGCTCCGCGAGCGACAAGATGAAGATGCTTCCGGCCGCTCAGGAACACGTACTGGCGCAACCCGACGGCAAGGATCGGTTCGTCAAAGCGGTCATCGATCTCTCGAAGGCTTTCGCGCTCTCCGTTCCGCGCCCAGAGGCGCTCGCCATCCGCGACGAGGTGGCGTTCTTCCAAAGAGTGAAGGCCGCCCTGGTGAAGACCGAGCGCGGCAAGCATCGGCCCGAAGAGGACCTCGACCACGCCATCAAGCAGATCGTCTCCGAGGCGATCGCGCCCGAGGGCGTCATCGACATCTTCGAGGCAGCGGGCCTGCAGAAGCCTGATATCAGCATCCTCTCCGACGAGTTCCTCGCCGAGGTGCGAGAGATGCCGCATCGCAACCTCGCCTTCTCGGGGATGCTGGAATCGGCGCTGCGAAGGTACCAAGCGCGTGCGATCACCACCGCACAGGTGATCGAGGAGCTGATCGCACTTGCCCGGCAGATGCGCGAAGCGCAGCGTCGCGGCGAGGATCTCGGCCTCACCGACGAGGAGCTGGCCTTCTACGACGCCCTGGAGACCAACGACAGCGCCGTCGCAGTGTTGGGAGACGAGACACTGCGGATGATCGCTCGCGAGCTGACCGAAACCGTCCGTCGGAACGCAACGATTGACTGGACGGTGAAGGAAACGGCGCGCGCGAACCTCCGCCGCATGGTGCGACGCATCCTTCGCCAGCACGGCTACCCGCCAGACAAGTCGGAGAAGGCGACCCGGACTGTGCTCCAGCAGGCGGTTCAGCTCGGCTTCGAGTTCGCAGAGGAGGGAGCATTGGAGGCTGACGTCGCAGTGGCTCCCTTCGAAGTTGTCTCGGAGGGCGATGCCCGCCCGTACGAGAACAGCATCCCGCTCCTAACGCTGAAGGCCGCTGCAGGCACGCTGGGCGCCGACGAGAAGATCATCGAGCCGGAGGCATGGGTGCGGCCGAATGGACGGACGAAGCCGGCTGCGGGCTTGTTCGTCGCGCAGGTGGTTGGGGACTCTATGAACCGTCGGATCCCGAACGGCGCCTACTGCATGTTCCGGCATCCGGTCGAGGGGTCACGACAGGGCCGAGTGGTTCTGGTCGAGCACCGGGATATCGCCGACCCCGAGCTGGGTGGGAGTTTCACCGTCAAGGTATGGGAGAGCGAGAAGGAGGACAACCCCGACGATGGTACCTGGCGGCATCGAGACATCCGCCTGAAGCCGGATACCGCGGAACCCGATTACGAGCCGATCGTCCTGAGCGACGTGACGGAGGACCAGATCAGGGTCGTGGCCGAGCTGGTCGAGGTGTGACCGGCGGCTGGCGAATGAGCACGACGGCGGGCCGAACCTGGCTGTCCATCAGGGTGGACCTCCTCTCGGGCCGCGGCGAGCGATTCTGGCCGCGCCCGGGCCGCATCCTGGCGGTGGCCCGCACGCACACCTTCGAGGTCCTGGCGACGGCGATCGACGACGCCTTCGCCAGATGGGACCGCTCTCATCTCAACGAGTTCCGGTTCCGCGACGGCCGCAAGATCGGCATCCCCGACACCGACTGGGGGATCGAGCAGGAAGTCATCGACTACCGCAAGACGAAGGTCGGCATTCTGAAGCCGGCTGAACAGTTCGTCTACATCTTCGACTTCGGCGACGACTGGACGCATCTCTGTACGGTCGACGATCGGCGCATCGACCCCATAGAGACGCTGGGCATCGTCCCGGATCGGCCCTTGCCCTACTGGGGGTGGGGCAGTATCCCCGATCAGTACGGAAGACGCTGGGATGGTGACGACGGCGAATCACCGGCCCCCACGTATCCGGGCGACTCTGATCCTTCTGAGCTCGAACACTGGAGATGGTGACGCCCGTCCATCAAGCGGGTTAGTTTAGGGGGATGGTGGGTCTCCCCGGGGCCGCCAAGGATTCACTGATCAAGAATCCGCTGGCCAGTGGCCAGACTACCTCTCGGGAACCTCTCGGAAAACTCTCGGAAAACTCTCGCTCATCTCCCGCGAAGGGGACTGGGCAACAGGCAACAGGCAACGAGCACGACGACCGACCCGACAGCCAGCCGGGGCGATCAGACGGACGCTCGAGCCGGCGATCGAGCCGGACCGGCGCCGCCGGACCCTGACAACCGCATACGCCTCATCAGGTAGGCGCTGAAGCTCCGAAAGCCGCAGCGGCGGCCGCGAAGGGCTGAGGAGGTGCGCGAGGCGATCTGCCTCACCCGGGCACCCAGCGGTGGGCGCGCTCGGGCCCCGGCAAGCCTCGAAGTTCATGCTGCACCGCACAGGCGTGAACCGGATCTTCTGCGATCTGTGTCGGCTCACCCTGATGCGACCGGGCTGGGGCGTCGAAACCTGGCGCGACGAGCACAAGCTCCGCACCCCGTACGGCGAGGTTCAGCCCGACAGCTTCGGACGGCTGCTGCACCCAGGCGACGCGGCCGAGTTCTACTTCGAGTACGACGCAGGGACCGAGCACCGTATCAACAAGCGACTCGGCGCGCGCGCTGTCGCCACCGAGTTCAACCGCCGCGGCCATCGCACGAAGGTCGGCAAACCGTGGAGCCACACCGCCGTGCTGACGGTGCTGACCAACCGAGCCTACGTCGACGAGATCTTCTTCCGCGATCGCCACCACAAGGCACCGCACTCGCCGCTGGTCGATACCGACCTGTTCGATGCAGCTCAGGCGATCGTGGCGAGGATCCAAGCGTGCGCCGTCCTAATCTAATTCCTCGGAGTATCTGCTGACCGGGCTGATTGTCTGCGACCGGTGCGGCAAGAAGTTCGTCGGTGCGGCTGCGAAGGGCAATAAATATCGGTACCCGTACTACGTGTGCTTCTCGCGCCATCGCTACGGGACGCAGGAGTGTTCGCAAGACCGGCTGCGCGCCGAGGAGATGGGGGAGCGGCTGATCGAGAGTCTTGTCAAGACCTTAGGGCGGACCGACGTCCTCGAAGAGGCCATGAGTCGATGGGCGGCTCGGCAGGGCAAGGACCGGCCGAAGCTCGACAAGGAACTCCGAGCCGTCGAAGGTCAGATCCGCAAGGCCGAGGCCGCGCTCGATCGCTACTTCAACGCCTTCGAGTCCGGCTCGATGAACGAATCAACGTGCGCGGCTCGCGTGAAGAAGATCGCGGCCGACATCGCGACTCTCAACGCCAGACGCGGTGAACTCGCCGACGAGCTCTCAGAAGCGGCACCAGAGACTCCGAGGGCAGAGCAGCTCAGCGAACTCAAGGACGAGCTTCTGACCGCCCTCGACGCCGGCTCGCACGCACAGCGGAAGGCGCTGCTTCAGACGCTCGTGGCCGAGATTCGCGTCAAAGACCGCTCGTGGCTTCTACGTGCCAATATTTCGACCACCGTCCGGATCGGTGCCCCCGGGGGGAGT
>JBOGSE010000278.1:0-1286 GCA_050694895.1 bacterium
TCACAGCGGATGTGGTTGTGGTGCAGCCATCGGATCGGCCGGTCCTGATCCTCCCGGAGAGACCGGTCACAGCGGTGACCACCGTCCTTGTCTCGGGAGTCGCGTTCACGGCCTTCACCTTCCAGGCCAACGGGATCCTCAGGCGTAACGCCGAAGATGACTGGACGGTCGCCGCGACGGTCACCTACAACCATGGATACACGGAGACCTCCGACGAGTTCAAGGCCACCAAGGCGATCTGCATCGAGGCCGCGGCAGACGCCTTCCTGCACGATCCGTCTCAGTCGAATTTGATGGGCGGTGCCTTCGCCGAGACGGTCGGGTGGATCCCTCGGGTATTCCTGACCCAGGAGCACAAGTCCAACCTGATGGATCTGGGCAAGGTGGTGGTGGGGTGACCACGATCCGGGGCATCGCCCAGACCAAGGCCGCCTTCGCCAAGGCCACGGCAGAGATGGAGGCGGCCGCGCCGGCGGCATCCAAGGCGGCCGGTGAGGTGTTGGCTCGAGCGATGATCTCTCGAGCTCCCCGGCAGACCGGAGCAACCGCCTCGAGCATCAGGGTCGACTCGGAAGGCGAGACTGCCCACGTTGGGCCGACGACATCCTATGCTCGGTTCCCGGAGTTCGGGACGGTTCACATGTCTGCCCAGCATTTCATGACCCAAGCAGCTGATGATTCGCAAGGTGCCATCGTGGCATCCATCGGCGCGATCTTGAAGGCCGCTCTGAGATAGGAGGGGAATGTGGCAGCTTTAACGATTCAGGAAATCGTGGTGGCGGGCGCTGTCCCGACGTACGCCGCCGCAGCTGCCGGCGGGGATACCTTCACCCCGACCGTGCAGCAGCCGCACGTACTGCACGTGAAGAACGGGGGCGCCGGTTCGATCAACGTGGTCGTCGATGACCCGAACTCGGTGAACCCCGGGAGCGCCACAGCATTCGACCCGGACATCACCGTGGCCGTGGCCGCTGGCGCGGAGAAGACGATCCGGGTGAACTACACACGCTTTCGTAACACCGGCACGGGTGTCGTGTCGATCACCTATAGCGGCGTGACTTCGGTCACGGTCGGCGTCTTCGTGATGCCGTAAGGGGGGACCGATGGCCAAGTTCGCTGGATACCTGGGGTTCCTCAAGCGGAACACCACAGGCTCCATCTACGTGACGATCCCGCAGATTCTGAGCGTCAGCCCCGTAGGATCGGAGCGCGGCAAGATCGACGTGTCGGCGCACGGTGATGCATGGTCGGACTTCATCGTGGGCCGACAGGAGGGCCGAGAGGTC
>JBOGSE010000279.1:0-3654 GCA_050694895.1 bacterium
GGGAGTGGCTGGCAATGGATCACACCGCGCGGCTCGCGGACCAGGATCGGCGCATTCAGCATCTCGCCGCGGCGCTAGCGGGGTTGCCGCACGTGAAGGCCGAGCGCATGCGGTACCGCGCCTGGCTGGTGCTGCGCGTGACATTCGAGAAGGGTTCGGGCAAGACCGTGGCCGCGGTTGAGCAGGCGCTGAGAGAAGGTGCCCCGAGCATCCGCGTGCGACTGGAGGGAGACGAATTCTGGGTGTCCGTTCACACCCTCAAGGAGGGTGAAGACGCGATCGTCGCCAAGCGCCTGCGTCAGGTGATCGCGGGCTGAGCATCCTCGGCGAGGGCGAAGTCCACGGCTGCCTCAGCTGATATCGCCCGGCCCTCCGCCCACGCGGCTTTGAAGGTCGCATCGCCGAGGCCGATTGTCGTGGCCGCAACCTGACGGTCGTACTCGCTCCGCAGAAACGCCGGTATAGCCGCGCCGATCGTCTCGCGCAGCGCCTCTGCCGCGCCGAACAAGACCGCCGCGCGGCGGAACTGACCGAGTGCGGTCGCCACGCAGCCGAGCGCCGCAAGGCAGGTCGCGATCCCTCGCTTGTCGCCCAGATCCTTCCTCACGGTCAGTGCCTCTCGATAGAGTGTCCCGGCGCGCTCGAAGTCGCCCATCGCCGAGGCGATGGTCCCCAGGTTGAGTTGCGAGTAGGCGTTGAACGATTTGTCACCAAGCCGCCGGAAGATCGCGATCGCTTCCTCAAACAACGCCGCCGCGCGCTCGAGATTCCCCTGGTCGCGCGCGATGAGGCCCAGGTCGAGCGTGGTCATCGCGATTGACCACTGGTGACCCATCGCCCGCGACTGGGCCAGGCTCTCTTCCAGTAAAGTCGTCGCCTTTGCGTAGTCTCGCTCTGCGCGCGCGACGAGGCCGAGAATGATCTTGGCCCAGGCCGTTCCCCAGTTGTCCCCCAACTCACGTGACAAGCTGAGACTCTCGCCGCCGAGCGCCTCGGCCTGTTTGTAATCCTCGAGGGTGCACGCATAGATCCCAAGGATTACCAGGCACGAGGCGGTTCCGCGTTTGTCGCCAAGTTGCCGCGACAGGTCCAGGGCGCGGCGGGCAAACGCCGATGCCTGACGGAGGTCCATCTGGCGGATCGCCAGGCTTCCGGCAGCATTGAGCGCTTTCACGTGACTCTCCGTCGCGGTGTCACCAGCGCGCGCGAGAATATCATTCAGCCACTCCCGCGCCTCAATCCAGTACCCGCGCACTTCCCAGAACCACCATAATGCTCCGGCGAGGCGCAGCCCCGCTTCGATGCCGCCTGCGTCTGCTTTGCTCCACTCCAGGGCCGCGCGGAAGTTGTCGTGCTCTATCTCCAGGCGGTCCAACCAGACTTTCTGCTCCGCCCCGCGCAGGTGCGATTCCGCCTCTTCCGCAAACTGGACAAAGAAGTCTCGATGGCGGCCGCGAACGGCTTCGGTCTCGCCCGACTCGACGAGGCGGTTGAGCGCGTACTGGCGCACCGTCTCCAGCTGCTGGTAGCGCAGGTCGCCGGCCGTCGTATCCTCGGTGACGACGAGTGACTTGTCCACCAGACGCGCCAGCAAATCCAGGACCGCATCCTCTGGAAGCCCCTCGCCGGCGCAGACGCGCTCGGCCGCTTCGAGTGAAAAGCTCCCGGCGAAGACCGCCAGCCTCCGGAAGAGCGCGCGCTCGTCCTCGAGAAGCAGGTCATAACTCCAGTCCATGGCTGCACGAAGAGTTTGGTGATGTGGCAGGCCGGTGCGCGTGCCGCCGGTGAGCAGGCGAAAGCGATCTTCCAGGCGCGCGGCAATCTGTTCCACTGAAAGCACCTTCACGCGCGCCGCGGCCAGCTCGATCGCAAGCGGAATGCCGTCGAGCCGCCGGCAGACTTCCGCGATCGCCCTGACATTGCTGTTCGTGACCTGAAACGCCGGGTGCACGAGCATCGCGCGCTCGACAAACAGCCGGATGGCCGTGTACTGGTTGACGGTTTCGGGTGAGGGCATGTGCTGCGGTTCCGGCAGCGACAGGGGGGGTACGCGGTACGTGATCTCGCCGGGGACCGCGAGCGTCTCACGGGTGGTCGCCAGGATCCGCACGCTCGGACACTGGCGCAGCAGCTGTGCGGACAGATCGGCGGACGCGCTCAGCACGTGCTCGCAGTTGTCGAGGATGAGCAGCAGCGACTTTGACCGCAGGAAGTCGACCAGGGCCTCTGAGACCTCGCGAGCCGGTTCCCGAAGCCCCAGGGTCGAGGCCACGGTCTGCGCCACGAGCGCGGGCTCGGTGATCGGCGCGAGCTCGACCAGCCAGACCCCGTCCGGATAGGCTTCCAGGAGATCTGCAGCCACCTGGATCGCGAGCCGGGTCTTCCCGGCCCCACCGGATCCCAGGAGAGTGACCAGCCGTGCCTGCGAGAGCAGCCGCTTGACCTCATGCATTTCCTGCTCGCGGCCGATGAAACTCGTGAGCTGGATGGGAAGGTTGTTCGGCAGCGCGTCCAGGGAACGAAGGGGTGGAAAGCGTGACGGCATGTCTGGATGCACGACCTGGAAGATGTGCTCGGGCCGTTGGAGGTCCTTCAAGCGATGCGGGCCGAGATCGAGCAGCTCGAGGCCCCCGGCAGCGCTATGATCGATCAGCGCCTGGGTGGCCTCGGAGAGCAGAATCTGACCGCCGTGCCCGGCGGCCGAGATCCGCGCCGCTCGATGGACATCCAGGCCGGCATAGTTGTCGCCCGCGAGCAGCCCTTCGCCGGTGTGCAATCCCATGCGAACGCGCACCGTCACGCCGGCCGGCCAGCGGTGCGCGACGATTGCCTGTTGGGCCGCTACGGCCGCGGCGACCGCATCCTTCGCAAGGCGAAACACGACGAAGAACCCGTCGCCCTGCGTGCCCACTTCGTGTCCGCCGGCCTGCCGGAATACGTCGCGGAGGATGTTCTGCTGCGCCGTCAGGACCTCGGCATACCGCTCGCCCAGGTCCTGCACCAGGCGCGTGGACCCTTCGATGTCGGTGAACAGGAACGTGACCGTCCCCGTCGGGAGATCAGGCGTCGAATATCACCTCGCAACGCATCATTCTAGCCGCACCAGCGAGATCACGCAGCGCAGTGCGGTATCCTCGAACGGACCAGACTGCACAAACCACCAGGCCCGTCCCGACGTGAGCTGCTCGAGTCCCAGGGTCGGTGTCGTTTCTCTCCAGGCGCGATCGATGCGGTTGGTCTCGCCGAATAGCGCGTTGGGCGCAACTCCGCGGCGCAGCGGCGGCTCCGGGATCTGAACGCGTGAATGCCACCATGCCAGTCCCAGGTGCTCTGGCGCGCGGGCGAGCGGCGTCCACTGCATCACCAGGCTCTTCCAGAGTCCGGTCTCCACAAGCCGGATCGCGGTCATTCTCGGGGGTGTGCGAAAGATCCCCACCAGGCGGGTCAGGGACTCGATGGAGAAGCCGTCGTCGGGCGTAATCAGCGATCTGAACATCCGCATAGGAAGCAGGAGCTCCCTCCCGGCGAGATCGCACAGATGTTCTTCCTCTTTGGTCCAGATGGAGCTTCGAGGGTGGTCACGTCCGCGGTACTGCAGCAGGAGGGCGTGCCCGAGCTCATGTGCGCAAATCGCGTTCCACTGGTCCGACCGGA
>JBOGSE010000280.1:0-7209 GCA_050694895.1 bacterium
CGACGACCACCGCCCAGGTATAGCCTGCAAACCGGCCGCGCAGGGCCTGGACGTGGAACGTCCTGTTGTGGAAGTCGATCGCCGTGACGATGCCACGGATCTCGACCCGCCGGCCCCGCTCATGATCCGCGGCCGCCGGTGTTGCACTCAACGGGATGATCAAGAGTCCGGCGAGCGCGACGCTGAGCAGGAGACGAATAGACAATGCCTGCGTTCGCGTTCTCACGGCATGTCCCCCCTTCAAGAGTACTTGCAGAAATATACGGAGGGGACCTGATGAGGGTTCCGTGCGCCGGAGGATCAGGACTGCGTGTGTTCGGACGCGACTGCGGGCGACGGGCGGCCTGCCGGCGCGACCGCACCGGTCGCGCCGCCGAAGATCCCCAGATAGTGCGAGAAGAACCAGCGGCGGGGTCTGGACCGCCCGAGCGCGGTCGCGGCGCGCGCGAGCGAGTGCTGCGGCCATTTGAGGAGCAGAACGTTTGCCGCGAGCAGTCCGCGATACCGTCGGCGGTCGGCCGCGATGAACTCGCGATAGGCCGTCTGGGCCGCGGTTTCGCTCAGCGCGCCGTCAAGCACCTGCTGCACGAGCTCGCCGCAATGGGTCCCCGCCAGCACGGCGGTACGGATGCCTTCGCCCGACACGGGCAGGCATTGTCCGGCCGCATCTCCGACCGTGAAGACGCCGCGGACGGCACCGCTGGTCCAGCCCGTCGCCAGAAAGCCTCCGTGCACGTTGCCGGGGCGGGCGTCGAACCGGGCCATGAAGCGGTTGAGCGCGGGCAGCACTTTCGTACGCCCGCGGTACGAGATCACGCCGAAGCGGGTGTGCTCACCGCACGGAAAGGCCCACGCGTACCCATCGCGGATCTCGGGAACGAAGTAGAAGTGCAGTCCGGGGTCCACACGGCGCGGAATCTCTGACTCCAACCCGAAGGCCACATGCCTCGGCCGTCCATGCCCGGCCAGCGCCGCGCGTGGGCCGGTCGCGTCCACGAGGAGGTGCCCCTCTCTCGACCCCTCCGACGTCAGGACACACCGCCGGTCGTATCCGTGCACCGATGCCTGCAGAAACGTGGCGCGGGTCCCCGCCGCGGCCGCGTGACAGAACCTGGAATAATCAAACGTGCAGAATGGCTCGGGCAGCGGCCAGGTGGTGGATCCTCCCGGTGTGTGGATGACTAGGGCCGTGTGGATCTGGATGATCGACGTCTCCGCGCCCATGACCCGCACCGTACCGACTGGGGCCGCGCACGCCGACGTGACGCCTTCGCCCAGCGGCTGCCGGTCCACGACGAGCACGCGCGAACGCGATGACAACGCACGCGCCACGGCCAGGCCCGCGAATGACGCGCCGGCGATGATGACGTCGTAGGACCTATTCGGCTGGCCGAGCATGCTCAAACTTCTGCACTCCACGGTACGCTGGGACCGAGAGCTCCGGACGCCGTTCGATGGTGATGCGCAGCCCCAACGCACGCAGCCCGTCCACGAGCCCGCCACGGATGTTCAGGGCGCCTTCCAGCGTCGCGGGGTCGCCAAGCGCCGTAATCGTGAAGGGTCCGGAGAGCCGCTGGAGGTTGATGACAACGGTGCCGCCGACCTGCCCGAACCCCGTCGTTGCGGTGACACGCTGGTTGTTGACGGCGATCGCTTCGCTGCCCGCCGCCCAGAGCTCATTGATGACGCTGACGAGGTCCTGATAGGTCACGATGACCGGCGTGCTTCCCGCCGGCTGGATTTTCGCGTCCGCGACCCGCACGACGACCCCCGGCCCGCGCATCGCGCGCAGACCGACGAGCAACCGCAGGCCATCGAGTTCGCGACTCAGCGCGGCCGTTAGTGTACGCCCTTCTGTGGCCGCCCGCTCGAACTCCGCCTGTCGCCTCTGCAGCTCGCCCAGCTTCGCTTCGGTCTCGGCGCGGGCCTCGCGCTCCTGCCGCAGCAGCGTCGCCAGCGCGTACACGTTGCGTGTCGGGACCTCGGGTTGGGCGGTGATCCGCCTCGCCGCTCTGAGCTGCACGACGAAGATGAAGCCGAGCCCCAGCAGGATGACCGCGGCGAGCACCTGGAGCCCGATCGCCCGGCCCGACAGGCTCATTCTCATGGCGGTGCCATCCGTGCGGCCTCGATGAATGCCAGCAAGCGGCTGCGCCCTTCGTCGCCGACGAAGATACCGGCGTGCCGTTCGGCAATGCGCCCGTCTCGGTCGATCACGATCGTGGTGGGAATCCCGGTGATCCGAAAGTCTCGCATGATGGCCCCGTCGGCATCGATGACGGCCGCGTAGGTGATCCCATGCTTGGTCAGGAACGCCTTTGCCTCCAATTCCTGGTCCTGGATCGCGACGCCCACGAACGCCACGCCGCGGTCCCGAACGGACAGCCAGGTCCGCTGCAGGTCGGCCGCCTCCAACTCGCACGGACCACACCAGGAGGCAAAGAAGTTGAGCACGACCACCTTCCCGCGGAAATCAGCGAGCGAGATCCGCCCTGAGCCACGCAGTGATGGCGCGGTGAACGCCGGGGGGCGTATGGCCGGCCGGGCCGCCCGCGGCGCACCGATGCGGGGCGGGACCGGACGGCCCGCGAGCACATAGGCCGCGATGATGCCGGCGAGGACCACCAACGCCGCGGCCAGACCCACCGGCGTGCGATGCGGTGCCGTCAGCGTCGGTGCCGCGTCGGGGGATTCGGGATCAGGCATGCGATCGCGACACCCAGGAGGCCGTGCGTGGGCCCAGCAGGTCCTCGATGGCCGTGACGACGTCCTTTCCCGACGCCACCCGGACGCCGGGGGCCTGCAGACGCACGTCGCGGCCGTCGGCCCGCACCGTGAGCAGCACCGGGCGGTCCCCACCGTGACGGCCGAGCAGGTCGCGCAACCGCTGCAGACCATCCTCGCCGTGACGGTCGGCGTCAAGCAACACGTGCAGGGTGGCCTCGAATTCGGGATCAAGCGGCGCGGCCGGGCCGGTGTCAACCAGCGCCGTGACGCTCTCGGCGAGCACCTTCACCTGCTGATCGGCCGTGTCGATGCGACCGTGAACGACCACGACGGCATCGCGCTTGAGCGCCAGCGCGCTCTGCTCATACGTCTTGGGAAACACGATGACCTCGACGCTCCCGGTGAGGTCCTCCAGGGTCATGAACGCCATGGCCGTGCCGGTGCGGGTGGTCGTGCGCTTCAGCGCCGCGATCAGACCGCCGACGGTGACCTCACTCCGATCGCGCATCTCCAACAACTGCGCGACAGACGTCGCCGCCCGCTTCACCAGCGCGGCCTGATGGTGCGCAAGCGGATGGCCCGAGACGTACATCCCCAGCATGTCGCGTTCCATCGCGAGGAGTTCGGCCTGTGAGAACTCCTCTGCCGCCTCTCCCTGGACAGCGACGCGCGTCTCCGCGGTGGGCACCGAGGCGTCCATCTCGAACAGTCCCGTTTGCGCTCCGCTGCGTGCGCGGGCCAGACGCCCGCCCCCCGCCAGCACCGCATCGATCTCTTGCAGCAACACCGCGCGCGGCCGCCCCAGTGAGTCGAAGGCTCCGGCCTTGATCAGGCTTTCCAGGACACGCCGGTTGACCACGCGGGTGTCCACACGCGCAACCAGGTCGGCCAGGGACGTGAATGCTCCGCTTTCCTCACGGGCCCGCAGCACGGCTTCGACGGCGCCGCCGCCGACGTTCTTGATCGCGGCAAGGCCGAAGCGAATCGCGTTGACGGCCACGGTGAATGTATCGACGGACTCGTTCACGTCCGGAGGCAGAACCTGGATGCCCATGCGCTGACATTCGGCCACCGCGCCGGCAACCTTGGCCATCCAGTCCTGACCCTGAGCTTCGGTGGTCAGCAGGGCGGCCATGTATTCGGCCGAGAAGTTCGCTTTGAGATACGCGGTCTGGTAGGCGATGAGCCCGTAGCATGCCGCGTGCGCGCGGTTGAACCCGTACCGCGCAAAGGGCTCGAACAGCTCCCAGATCTGCTCGGCCGTGCGCTTGTTGACGCCGCGCCTGCGCGCGCCGGCGATGAACTGCTCGCGTTGCGCCTCGAGCTTGTCCCTGATCTTCTTGCGCACCGCGTAGCACAGCACGTCTGCCTCGGCGAGGGTGTAGCCGGCCACCGCCTGGCAGACCGCCATCACATCCTCCTGATAGACCATGACGCCGTACGTGTCCCGCAGGGCTGGCTCCATCAGTGGATGCGGCACCGTGATCGGCTCCCGGCCGTGCTTGCGGCGGATATACGTGGGGATGTAGGCCATCGGTCCCGGCCGAAAGAGTGCCACCATCGCCATGATGTCCTCGATCCGCGTCGGCCGCAGGTCCTTGAGGTGGCGGGTTATCCCCGCGCCTTCGAGCTGAAAGACGCCGACCGTCTCACCCCGGGACAGCAGGTCGTACGTGGCCTGATCGTCGAGCGGAATGGCTTTGAGGTCCACCCGAATCCCGCGGACGCGCTCGACTACCTCCAGCGCCCGGTCGAGAATCGAGAGATACGACAGTCCCAGGAAGTCCATCTTCAAGAGCCCGATCTGCTCGACGGCGTCCATGTCGTACTGCGTCATGACCAGGTCGCCTTTGGTCGCACGCTGCAGCGGGACGAGCTCGGTGAGGGGATCGCGTGAGATGATGACCCCCGCGGCGTGCGTGCTCGCGTGGCGCGCCACGCCCTCCAGCTTCTGTCCCAGATCGAGGAGGCGGCGCACCGTCGTGGAGCTCTCTGAGGAGCTTCGGAGTTCGGGGTCGGCGCGCAGGGCCTCGTCGATCGACGCATTGAACGGGATGAGCTTGGCGATCCGGTCCACATCGCCGTAGGGCAATCCCATGACCCGACCGATATCCCGCACGGCCTGCCGCGCGCCCATCGTCCCGAAGGTGATGATCTGCGCGACGTGATCTGCGCCGTACTTATCGATCACGTATCGGATGACCTCATCGCGGCGACTGTCCATGAAGTCGACGTCGATGTCCGGCATGTTGAAGCGCTCGGGGTTAAGAAAGCGTTCGAACGGCAGCCGGTAGAGGAGCGGGTCAACGTCGGTCACGCCCAGCGTGTAGAGGACCAGGCTTCCCGCCGCCGATCCCCGTACGGTCGTCAGGATGGCGCGGCGCCGGGCGAAGGTCACGAAGTCCCACACGATGAGGAAGTAGGCGGCGTAGCCGGTCTGCGCGATCACGCGTAGCTCCTCGTCGAGGCGCGCGCGTGGCTCAGACGCCGGGGGCGGGTAGAGGCGGCGCAACCCCTCTTCGCAGAGCATCCGGAGATACGAGTCTGGGCTGTGGCCTTCGGGGACCGGGAAGAGTGGAAGCTTGGTCGCACCCAGCTCGAGGGTCAGCGCGGTGCGGCCGGCAATCTCCAGCGGCGTACGCAGGGCCTCGGGGAGCTCGGCAAACCGCTGCGCCATCTCTTCGGCACTCTTCAGATAGAACTCCGGGGTGTCTCCCATGCGCGGCTTGTCGGTCGCGGTCAGGCTCGTGTTCATCTGGATGCACATCAAGACATCTTGCGCCTCGGCCTCGCTCCGGTGGACGTAGTGCACGTCGTTGGTGGCGATAAGGGGAATACCGAGCTCGCCGGAGAGCTGCCGCATGCCGCGGATGTTGCGCTGCTGATCGGAAAGGCCGTGATCCTGCACCTCCAGAAAATAGTTCCCCGCGCCGAAGATCTCACGATAGGTGCCGGCGATCTCGCGGGCCGCGGTCAAATCGTCGCGCAGGATCGCGCGCGTCACTTCGCCCTGCAGGCATCCGGAGAGTGCGATCAAGCCACGGCTGTGCCGCGCGAGCAGCTCGCGGTCGACCCGCGGCTTGTAGTAGAACCCGTCCAGGTGCGCGGCGGTCGTCAGGCGCAGGAGATTGCGGTACCCCTCGGAGTCGGCCGCGAGCAGGATCAGGTGGAATGGGCTGGCATCGAGTTTCGGATCACGATCGGTCTGCCGGCGCGGGGCGACGTAGGCCTCCATCCCGAGAATGGGCACAAGGCCGTGCTGCCGCGCCTGGAGGTAGAACTCGATCGCGCCGTACATGGTGCCGTGGTCGGTGAGCGCGATCGCGGGCATCCCGAGGTCGGCCGCCGCGCGCATCAGCGGCTCGATGCGTGCCGCGCCGTCGAGTAAGGAGAATTCGCTGTGGAGGTGGCAGTGGACAAAGGGGTCGGGCATGGGCTCACCGGGCATTGTAGCACAGAAGCAGAAGCACCCGGCCCGGGATGCCGGGGACGCAGGCGATGCCGGACGACGATAAAGTCCAGAGGCTTGAGTTGACAGTCTCCCGCGAAGTCTGTTAGATATATTCTTGAGATATATCTAGGGGATATACATGCCGAAGACACTGCTGGACATCGATGCGAGCCTTCTCGACAAGGTGCGGGCCCTCGCGAACGTTCGCACGAAGCGAGAAGCCGTCGAGATCGCCCTGCGCGACTACATCCGCCGTCGCCACGCCTCGCGCCTGGCGAAGGCGGCGGGCGCAAGCTCCATGCGCTGGAAGCCGTCCGACATCCGGACGATGCGCGAGGGCCGGTGAGTGCCTCTCCGGCTGATCGATTCTTCGGTCTGGATCACCTTCTTACGACCCCGCCCTGATGCCCGGCTCGTCAAGGCCGTTCGTCGCGCACTCGCGACCGGAGAGGCCGCCGTCGCCGCGCCCATTGTGGTCGCAGTGCTCAGCGGCATTCGCGATGCCGATGAATACGCGGTTCGGGAAGAGGACTTTCGGTCTCTGCGAAGTGTCGCGGTTGACGGCGAGGCGGCCTTTCTAGGAGCGCGGATCGGAGAAGCCCTTGCCCGCGCGGGCCAGACGTCGAAAACTGTCGACCTGCTACTGGCGGGGGCGGCGATCCACAGCGGTGTTGAGCTTTGGTCCCTCGCCGACGAGCACTTCAGCGGGATTCGAACCTTGATCGATCAAGGCGGCGTGCGTGTTCCTGGACCCTTCCGACTGCTCTTCCTGCCATAGCAGAAACCCTGGATTGTGTCACGGCATTCATTGGGCTGTGCACTCGGCGCAGGGCCACCACCAGATGGACGTGACTGGTCTGTGGTAGCAGATCGACCGGCTGCACCGACTGCACCGCGTAACCCGCCCGCGCCCACTGGGCGAGATCATGCGCGCAGGTCGCGAGCGAACGCGCCGTGTAGACGACGCGGGGAATCCCCGCAGCCGCCACGGCTGTCACAAGCTCCACCTCTAATCCTGGCCCCTCCGCATC
>JBOGSE010000281.1:0-1035 GCA_050694895.1 bacterium
ACGTAGGCCTCGAAGTGCTGGGTGACGCGTTGCACGGCGGCGTCGAGCTGCGGCGACGGCGTGGGCTTGATGGTCATCACCTGCACGGTGGCGCGCAGGAAGCCTTCGTTGGTGTCGACCTTGACCACCCGGGCGCGCTCGCCGCCTTCCACCAGCACGCGGATGTTGCCGTCGGGCAGCTTCACCGACTGCACGATGGTGGCGATGGTGCCGACCGTGTGGATCTGGTTGGGCTTGGGGTCGTCGATGGAGGCGTCGTGCTGGGTGGCGAGGAAGATCTTCTTCTCACCCGCCAGCGCCTCTTCCAGCGCGCGGACGGAGCTCTCCCGACCCACGATGAACGGCGTCATCATGTGGGGGAAGATGACCACGTCGCGGATGGGCATCATCGGCATCCGCCGCGTGTCGGCCTTTTCTTTGTCCCGGTTGAACAGTGTCACCTTAGCCTGCCTTTTCCAGCCAGTCGAGGCCGATTTCCGTCTTCTCCACCATTTCCTTCGTAACCACAAACTCCCGTCCCGAGCGGTGCGAGGAGGGGAGGTGATACATTAATTCTAGCATCAAATCCTCGAGAATCATACGCAGACCGCGGGCGCCCACCTTGCGCTCCTGGGCGCGGCGGGCGATGGTCTCCAGCGCTTCCGCGTCGAAGCGCAGCTTCACGTTCTCGTATTCGAACAGCCGCTGGTACTGCTTCACCAGCGCGTTCTTGGGCTCGGTCAGGATGCGCACCAGCGCGCTCACGTCCAGGTCTTCGAGCACGCCCATCACCTGCAGCCGCCCGACGAACTCGGGAATCATGCCATATTTGATGAGGTCCATCGGCTGCACCTGCTCGAGCAGGGCAATGTCGCGCCGCGGGCGCGGCGGGGCGGCCGTCTTTTCGTCCGGCGTGATGAAGCCCATGGTCTTCTGCCCGATGCGCCGCTCGATGATCTTCTCCAGGCCGACGAAGGCGCCGCCGCAGAGGAAGAGGATGTTGGTGGTGTCCACCGAGATGAACTCCTGGTGCGGGTGCTTGCGGCCGCCCTGCGG
>JBOGSE010000282.1:0-8045 GCA_050694895.1 bacterium
ACCATCCGTGGACTTCTTTGACCGATTTTCAACCATCCTGCAACCGGAAAGTCCTTGACAACGCGGCCGCATACCGCATGATAGGAGCCAACAATTCAATAGCGGAAAGGCACGAGCGAACGAATGATGTGCGCAAGAACCCGCCCGGTGGCTGCAGATCGCAGCCGCTGGGCATTTCATTTAGGACGGCATGCAGATCGGTGCCCGCGAACAGCGGCCCGCGACGGAGGCGGTCCTGAGTGGAACATCCCATCCTGCTGAGCGCTCTCATCCTGGGATTGGCCGGCTGGCTGTTCGGCGTGCTGGCACCCCAAAGCCGGCCACGCGAGCGTGGCGCAGCACCGTCACCGGCGTATGCAGTCGTAGCTGCCGGCGCGGTGGCGCTGATTGCGGCTCTCACCGCATCCGGCCGCGGGCCGTGGCCGGTGGCCGCCGGCTGGGGCCGGGGGATTGCGCTTGGCGGAGGAGCGGCGCTGCTCGCGGGACTGGTCGCACTGCGGGCCTCCGGAGGAAGCTCCTTCCGCTGGGCATCGGTCGTCACGGCTCCATGCTTCCTGTCGATCGCCGCAGTATCTGCCGTCCTCCTCTGGATGCGCGTGACGGCGGTCGAGGCGCTTCTCGGCGTGGCCGCCGGGTGGCTGCTCGTCTCACTTATCCTGTACGTCGGCCTGCGTGTTGGCCGCGACACTGATACCGAACCCGCGGGGGTATCACGGATGGCCCTGGCGGTTCTCATCCTGGGGGCCGGGTTCACGTCCACGCTCTGTGCGACCGTGGCTCTCGGCCACTTCCGCGACGTCGCCGGCCCCCAGACCACGCGATGGACAACCGCGGCGGTTGCGCTTGCCGCCGGGGTTCCGGTCACGATGCTCCTCGCTGCCGCGCTGGCCACGATGGCAGGCCGCGATCGGACATCTGTGGGAGCCGTGTGGGAACCGCTCTGGCGCATCTTGCTCTCGGCCGCGCTGCTGGCCGGGCTGGGCTACCTCGTTGCAACCAGAACATTGTTTGACCCGCGGCTGCTCTACGCGGCCGGCGCAGGCCTGATCGCGGTCTTCGTACTGTGGTGGCTGCTGTCAGAGGGCGAATGGGGAGCCGCGGACGTTGCACAGGCTGCGGGGCGCGGCAGCATCCAAGGGCACGGCATGCTCGCGGCTCTCCTCGCTCTTGGCGCCATCATTTCCGGCTTTTACCTGCTGGCCGGATACGGCACCGGGATCGTCCTGCTGGCCGCCTGGCTGCCGGCGGGTGTGGTGTTGATGACCGCCGCCTCGGAGGAATCCGCAAAGGAAATGCCACAGACTGCCTCCGGCACGGTCTGGACGGCGGAGCGCCTGATTCACCTTCTCCTGTTTGGCGTCATCGTGGTGCTCTATCGGGTCTTCACCCAACGGTTCGAGGACGATCTGGCCGGGGCGCTGTTGACCGATCACTTCGCCATCTTCAGCATGCTGCTTGGCGCCCTCTTCCCTTCGCTGCTGGCCGGCCTGATAGCGCGACACGCCGACGACGGATCCGCATCGCCGCCGCGTCTGATCATACGGCTGGCGTTTGCACTGGTCGCGGCGCTGGCGCTGCCCGCGGGGGTTTTGATCCTCTGGGGTGCCAGGGGCGCGATTGGGCTCCTGGCCGGGTTCATGCTGGGTGCGATCGTCTATCCGGACGCACTCGCGGCCCTCATGGCGCTGGGCATCGCCCTTCCGCTTGCGCAGTGGGCCGATCCTCTGCTGAAGATGGCCGCGCAGACCCGAGTCGAGAAGGTGCGTCTGTTGCTGTGGCTTGCGGGCATCGTGGTCGGTGCGCTGCTCGCCGCAGACTATGGGAGCCGGCTTGGTCACTGGCAGCGTCGGAGAGGACGTCCGACCGTGGGCGTCCAGGAGGGAGCAGAACTGTGAAGAGCACGATGTTGACGCCGTCTGGCCCGGGGCGTGGTTTTCGTCCCAGAACCGCCGGGACGATCGTAGGCGTCCTCTGCGTGGTTGGCGCGCTTGCCTTCGCCATCTCCGGGGAGCCTCCGGTGGGACGCCTGGAAGGGCGCGTGGTCGATGCGCAGCGTGACACACCCGTTGTCGGCGCGCAGGTCGTCGTCACTCCGACCGACACCGGTGATGCGCAGCAGCGTATTCGCTACGCGGTCACCGATGAGGACGGCCGGTTCACCGTCACGCACATCCGCACCGGAGCCTACGAGATCTCGGCGTCGCTGGATACCTACTCCGTCGAGCACGCGAGCGCGACCGTGCACGAGGGGCGCACCGCCCAGGTCGCCCTCCGGCTGGTGGCCGCGAGGCCGCAACTGCAACTTGCGGGACCCACACGCTACTTCACGACGCGGGAGAAGCTCATTCTCCCGGTCCGCGGGCACGTCGATGAGACCCGATGGGTCGGCCGGGCCGCCATCGACGTGCGCGTGTACCGCGGGCGGCTGTCCGGCCTGTTGACCAACCAAAAGACCGCGCAGGCTCTCTCGAATCTGGGCGGCGGCTGGTTTCTCGCATCGGCGCTGCCGGAAGTGCTCCTCAAGCCGCCCGCCGGCGATCCTCCGCGGCTCGTGATGGAGCGCCGCTTTCAGATCACCGGGACAGGCGCCGAAGGATTCTACACCCAGAACATCGATCTGGGCCGTCAGGACCTGGGATTGCACCTGGTCGAGGCGAGATACGCGGACACCACGGTGTCCACGTGGTTCCTGGTCTCCGACACGGCGCTGGTTATCAAGAGCGCGCCGGGCGAGGTCCTGGCCTATGTGGCTGATGTCCAGAGCGGGACACCCGTGGCCGAGAGCAGCATCCGGCTGTATCGCGAAGGCAAGGTTCTCGCGCAGGGGCGTACCGACGCGGGCGGGACCGCGAGGTTTGCGATCCCGCGCGATTCGTCGGAGTTCTTCCTTGTCGCGGTGGCGCAGCGGGGTGCCGATGAAGCGGTCGTCGGGCGCACCGACTACCGGTTTGAATCCAGCGGCGAGTTCACGCTGCACGCATACACCGAGCGCCCGATCTACCGGCCCGGCCACCGGATTTACTACAAGGTCATCGCCCGCCGCAATGCGCCGCAGGGATTTGGATACTCTGTCCCGTCAGGCCAGACCGTCAACATTGAGATCAGGGACCCCAGCGGGGAGCCGATCCTGCGTGCCGAGCGCCGTACGAACGCCTACGGATCGTTCGCGGGGCACGTTGAACTGAGTCCCGAGGCGGCGACGGGCACGTATGCCCTCGTGCTCACGGCCGGCGGATCGACCGCCACGCACGATATCGTCGTCGCGGCATACCGCAAGCCAGAGTTCAGCGTGACGGTCAGCCCGGAGAAGCCACGCTATACGCGCGGCGAACCCGTGTCGATGACTGTGGCGGCCCAGTACTACTTCGGCGCCCCGGTCGCCGGCGCAAAGGTCACGTATTCCGTCTATCGAGCGCAGGACTGGGTATCGACATACATCGCGCGCTACGATCTCGACCCTGACGAGCTCGACTGGTTCCGCCGGTCCTCAGGCGACGGTCGCGTTGTCATCGAAGGTGAGACGCAGCTCGACGAGAGCGGCAAGGCCGTCATTACGTTCCGGGCCGATGCGCCCGAGGAATCGTATGGGCCGCAGGATCAGACCTTCACCGCGCAGGTGGCGGTCGCGGATCCTTCGGGGCGGGAGACGTCCGGCGAAGGGATCGCGCGCGTTCTCGCGGGCGATTTCCGGCTCTGGGTAGAGACGGAGGGGTACCTGGTCGCGCCCGGGACGCCCACGCGCGTGGTCGTGACGGCAGAGGATCATGACAAGAAGCCCCTGCCCGGCGTCACCGTGGAGGTGGAAACCGCCTACGAGCGCTGGAACGCCGCCACGCGGGAGTACACGTCCGAAACGAAGGCGAAGCAGACGGTGACCACCGGTCCCGATGGAAAAGCCTCCGTCGAGGTGACCGTTGCCGAGCAGGGCTTCGGCTGGTTCGTCGCCAGGGCCAGGGATTCGAGGAAACGCGCGGTCCGGGGCGAGACCTTCTTTTATGCCGTCGGCAACGGCGGGGCCGACCTCCAGGTCAGGTCTGCCGAGCTCTCCCTCCTGACAGACAAACGCCGCTACGCGGCCGGCGACGTGGCGCGGGTGCTCATCAATACCGACCGCGTCGGTCAGACCGCGCTCCTCACGATCGAAGGAGCCCAGATCCACAAGGTCATGACGGTCCCGATCACGCGCCGGAGCACCGTGGTCGACATTCCGATCCTCACCGAGTACGGCACGCAGGTCTTCCTCTCCGCGCTATACGTGAAGGAGAAGCGGCTGGCCACAAGCGAGGTTGCGCTGCGCGTGGTCAACCCCGACTCTGAGCTGCAGGTGTCGATCCAGTCCGACCGTCCGCGGTACGGTCCTGGTGAGCGAGCCACCTACACCGTCCAGATCCGCGACGCGCGAGGCCGCCCGCAGCAGGCCGAGGTCTCCTTTGGGGTGGTGGATGAGTCCATCTACGCTCTGCTCGAGGACGACCCCAAAGCGGCCCGCAACGCTTTCTATCCTCGTCGGTGGAATCAGGTCCGAACCAGCTACTCGTTTGCCCTGATCTATCTGGGAGACGCGGAAAAGGCCGAGTCCAACATCGCGCTCCGCCGGCGGTTCCTCGATACGGCCCACTGGGAGCCGGCGCTGCAGACCGACCCGCAGGGCAAGGCCACGGTCACGGTGGTGCTGCCCGATAATCTCACGACCTGGCGGGCGACCGCGATCGCGCATACACAGGACACGAAGCTGGGCCGGACGATCCACAAGGTTGTCGCCACCAAAGACTTTCTGGTGCGCGTCGAGACTCCGCGACTGCTCACCCAGAACGACCGTTCGCGCATCCTCGTGCTCGTGCACAACGAGACCGACGTCCCGCAGCAAGCCAGCGTGCGCCTGCTCGCAACCGGTCTGCACGTGGAAGGCAGTCACACGCAAACGCTGTCCCTGCAGCCCCATAAGGTCGGGCAGGCCGCCTGGCCGGTGGTGGCCCGAGAGATGGGAACAGCGAAGATTCGGGCCACCGCCTGGACGTCCGGCAGGGATGGGCCACAGTATACGGACGGCGTTGAACTGTCACTCCCGATCCGGCCGCACGGCCGGCAGGAGATCACCACGGCCGCTGGAGAGGTCACGGAGGGCCTATCGAAGACCGAGACGTTTACGCTGGACCGGGCAGCGATCCCGGGTGCCACCCGGATGACGCTGCGAATCACGCCGTCTATCACCAGCTCCGTCGTGGAGGGTCTGGAATACCTCATCGGCTACCCGTACGGCTGCGTCGAACAGACGATGAGCCGCTTTCTTCCAACCGTGATGGTCCAGCGGGCATTGCGGGCGAGTGGCATCCAGAGCCAGTACGTCGATACGGCCGCGCCCAAGATGGTTCAGGATGGACTGGCGCGCCTCTACCGCTTCCAGCACGAGAGCGGCGCATGGGGATGGTGGGAGTTCGATGACGACCAACCGTGGATGACGGCGTACGTGCTCTACGGCCTGGCGACGGCGAAATCCCTGGGATACCCGGTGAGCGATGCCGTGCTTGAAAGAGGCCGAGAGGCGGCGCTTGCTCTCGCAAAACCGGGGTCGGGCACGTGGGGGTGGACGCTGGACACACAGATGTTTCTTCTCTATGCCGTTGCGCTGGCCGGAGATCCGGAGCCCGCGCGCGCCATGCTCCCGGGCATCAATCCCAAGGACCTGGGCCCGCAGGGCCTGGCATACATGGTGCTGACCGAGAAGCTCCTCGGCCGGAACCCGCGCGCGGCTTTCGCCGAACTGGGACGGCGGGCGATCACAGCAAACGGTGTGACTCACTGGGAGTCGCAGGAAGGGTCGCGGTGGTGGTCGTGGGATTGGAACGACCGGATGTCCACCTCGGCGGCGCTGCGGGCGATCCTCGCTGTGAACCGAAAGGATCCGCGGGTCGGCAGCATCCTGCGCTACATGATGCTCAACCGCACGGGCGGGTACTGGTCGAGCACGCGCGACACGTCCTGGGCCCTCGCCGCGCTCGCGGATTACCTCTCCGGGGAGCGTGGGGCCGCGGCGGTCACCGGTGAGGTCCGCGTCCGGCTGAACGGACAGGTGTTGCAGACGTACAGGCTGACGCCCGCGTCGGCCACGGCGCCCGATATCGTCCTCGACGTCCCCGCCACGGCTTTGCGCCCCGGCAAGAATGAGCTGGCCCTGGAGCGCGTCGGGGGCACCAGCCGCGTCTTCTATTCGGCTCAACTCCGTCAGACCGTCGCAATGGATGAGATTCCGGCGCTGACATCCTCAAACATCAAGATCGAGCGCGAGTATCTGCGCGTCCTGCCGCGCCGGGTCGGCCAGAACTCGTGGACGGTAGAGACGGTGCCGGCGGGGAACCGGCTGGCCCAGGGAGACCGCGTCATGGTGCGGCTGACCATTACCGCGCCCCGGGACCTGGCCTACATCCTGATCGAAGACCCGTTTCCGTCGGGGTTTGAGGTCACCGAGCGCGGCAGCGCAGAAATGGATGAGTGGTCGTACTGGTGGGCCAGCACCGATGTCCGCGACGATCGCATCGCGTTCTTCATCCGCTCGCTCGAGCGCGGCACGCATGTGATTGAGTACAACCTGCGGGCGCAGACGCCGGGAACTTTCAACGCGCTGCCGGCCATCCTCCAGGGGATGTACACCCCGCAGACACGCGGCGAATCGGCGGGAGCCAGGGTGGTGATCAAGTGATCCGGGGGGCCCGCGATCCCTACGTGATCGTCGCGCTGTGCGCGCTGTCCGTCGTCCTGCTGGCTGGTGGCGCGCTCATCACCGGAACACACGGTCTTGTAGAAGAGATCGAGCTGGCGGGGTACTCTACCAGTTTGGCCGGGCGGTCGCAGAGCCAGAGGCACAACGCGCGGCTCTCCGCCAAGGCCCTCAATGGGACCATTGTCGCGCCCGGCGAGACCTTCTCCTTTAACCGGACGGTGCGGTCCTGGACCGCGGACCGTGGATATGTGAAAGCGCCCGTCAGCTACGACGGAGAACTGGTGCGCGCCTTCGGCGGGGGCGTTTGCCAGACGTCCACGACCCTCTACAACGCCGCGCTGCTCGCGGGGCTGCCGATTGCCGAGCGCCATGCTCATGTCTTCGCCCCGTCGTATGTGGCGCCCGGCCGTGACGCCGCCGTGGCACAGTACGATATTGACCTGCGCTTCCGCAAT
The DNA here is from genome assembly GCA_050694895.1 of bacterium. Taxonomy (GTDB): domain Bacteria; phylum Sysuimicrobiota; class Sysuimicrobiia; order Sysuimicrobiales; family Humicultoraceae; genus JBQTJP01. The sequence continues at coordinate 7,174 of JBOGSE010000282.1, forward strand.
CCGTATTCCTGGCCGATTCGCATCCAGGCAGGCATTGTCGGCGACCGGCTGGATGTGCGCGTGCTGGGCAGGGAAAGACCCGCGCTGGCCGTCGAGGTGACCACCGACGTCCTGTCCACCTCCGTGCCGGGGCGGGTCACCTACCTCATCGAAGGTCCGGCCGGAATGGGTGGGCGCCGCTACCTTCGCAGCCCCGGAGCCACGGGGTATCGGGCCCGGGCCTACAGGGTCTTTTGGCAAGAAGGCCACGTGATCCGCCGAGAGCTACTGTCCGACGACACTTACCAGGCCATGAACCGCATGGTCGCTCTCGCCCAGGCCCGCACGCCTTAGCCCGAACGTCTGTTCGCTAGCCCCTGACCCAATTTCAACCTACTCGCCACCCGCTTTGTATGGTCTCCAGGGGAGCCGGGTGGCACACTTTCGCTAGAGCAGATCATTCCCTTGGAGGTGAAAGTCCAATGAAGCGAGTCATGCTCGCGCTGATTCCGGTGGCCCTGCTGGCGACCGCGTCGCTGGCTATCACTGGGATTTACGACGAACCCTGGCTGGTGGCCCAGTCCACGAATTATCAGGCGCCGCCCGCCACCGACTCGGCCCGACCGGCCCCGGTTGTTCCGCCGGCCGTGACAGACCAGCAGAGGCCGCCTGCCGCACCGGCTCAGGCACCCGAGCCCGAGAAGAAGCAGACACTGCAGGAGGAGCCGATCGTTCAGGCGACAGAAGAGCCGGAAGAGCCGCTCCCGACACTCGTTGTCGACAAGACGCCGCTGACACAGGCGATGGTCGATCTCGATGAGGCGCTCAACCAGGCCAAGCTCGCGGTCACGGCGCTCGACGCCGACTCTCAGAGCCGGCACATTCAGCAGACC
>JBOGSE010000283.1:0-3138 GCA_050694895.1 bacterium
AGTTCGACGTGGTGGTGACGATGTACCACGATCAGGCGCAGATCGCGACGAAGCTGCTGGGCTTCGATCAAGGCGTGTCGGTAGGTGTAGGCTATCCCTTTGTGCTCACGACCCCTTCGCACGGAACTGCCTTCGACATCGCGGGAAAGGGCCTCGCGGATCACGGGCCCATGCTGGAAGCCCTCAGACTCGCGCAGCGGCTCGCCAGCCGCGCCCCTAAATCCTGAAAGACGCCTCGACCGATCCGACCAGTCGAGGTGAGCCGCGGGATCCTGGATCCCGCGGGCTCAGGATCGGATCCAGGTGATCAGCAGGGCAATCGCCGCTGCAAACATCGCGATCGCCGTCGCCCAGCCCAAGAGGTTTGTCGCCAATCTGTTGACGCGTCGGTCCATGATCGCCCGATTGTTGGCGATAAGCATGATGACGACGAGCAGCGGCGGGGCCAGTACCCCGTTGATGACGGCGGTCCAGAGCAGGGCGTCGATCGGATTGATGCCGACAAAATCGACCAGGAGTCCAACGAGCGTCGAAGCTGCGATCACCGCGTAGAATCCTTTTGCGCGCCGCGGCTTCTCATCCAGGCCGGCCTTCCAGCCGAACGCCTCGGAGACCGCGTAGGCCGCGGATCCCGTGAGGATCGGCACGGCCAGAAACCCTGAGCCGATGAGCCCAACGGCGAGGAGAATGGCCGCCCCATCGCCGGCGAATGGGCGAAGAGCCTGCGCGGCGTCGGCGGCAGACTTGATATTTGGTCTTCCCGGCCGCGTGCAGCGTGGCCCCCGTCGTGAGCATGATGAAGTACATCACCGCAATTGAGAATAACATTCCGACATCGACGTCCCACGCTGCGTACTTGAGTTCGGCGTCGGTCGCACCCCTGCGCTGGGCGAGCGTGCGTCGGCCCATACTCTTTTCCTCTTCGACTTCCTCGCTCGCCTGCCAGAAGAACATGTAGGGTGAGATCGTCGTGCCGAGGATGGCCACCAGCGTGACCAGGAACGTCGTGTCCCAGCGCAGTGTGAGAATGACTGTCGCGTGAAGGACCATCTTCCAATCGGGTCGAGCGAAGAATGCGGCGCCGATATATGCGAACAGTGCCAGCGTGAGCCACTTGAAGACACGTGCGATGAGCCGATAGGAGCCCCAGATCTGAAAGGCCAGTATGGCCAGGGCGATCGGAATGATCAGCGCGGCGATCGGGATAGGCACGAGCAGGTTCACGGCGGCCGCGATGGCGCCAATATCCGTTCCAGCATTGATCGTGTTGGCGATCGTCAGAGCGGCGACGACGGGATAGAGGAGCCACCTGGAGTAGTGTCGACGCAGGACTCCGGCCAGGCCGCAGCCGCAGACCATGCCGATCTTGGCGCAGATGAGCTCCACCGCCGCCATCATGGGTAAGGTCAGCAGGGCCGTCCACAGCGTCGCAAAGCCCAGAGAGGCGCCCGCCGCCGCGTAGGTGCCGATACCCGACGGGTCGTCGTCTGACGCTCCCGTGATGAGGCCCGGCCCGAGAATGCGGACGAAACGCTTGATCGGATTGGGTTCGCGGGCCACCTTGTCTTCTAGAGAGTCACCGGTGAGCGCTCGTCGATCGCGCTGCACACTTGGGACTGTCCGGGGTTGTCTCGGCTTCTTTCTACGCATCGGTTCCGCTGTAGATAAGCGATTCACTGTAGATGATACCTCGCATGCCGGGACGTCAACCTCCGGCGACGCGGTGCCGACGAGATGGGATCGAGAGTCCGGAGACGCTATCATGGGAGTCGGAGCTTGAGCGCGCCCTGAAGGAGTTCAAAATGCGAACAGAACGGGACATCGCAGTCGATCGCCGGCAGGTGTTTGAAGAGCCTCGGCTGGGACTGACGTTTGATGACGTCCTTCTGGTGCCGCGGCGCTCCGGGGTGCACAGCCGCGCGGACGTGATCACGCGCAGTCCCCTGACGCGTCAGATCCACATGGCGATTCCGGTCATGAGCGCAAACATGGACGCGGTGACCGAGGGCGAGTTGGCCATCGCCATGGCGCGGGAGGGGGGCATCGGCATCATTCACCGGTTCCTGCCGGTGGATCAGCAGGTCGCTCAGGTCCGGCGGGTCAAGCGCGCGGAGAGCATCGTCATCGAAGAGCCGTACACGATCGACCGCGCCCGGCCCATTCGCGAGGCCATCGACTTCATGGACGAGCACGGCTCTGCCGGCCTGCTCGTGCTCGACGGCAGCGGGCGCCTGCTGGGACTCGTGACGGCCCGCGACCTGCTGTTTGCGGACGATCCGGACAAGCCGGTGGAATCCATCATGACACCTCGCGAGCGCCTTATCATCGCGCCGCCTGGGATCGGCATGGAGGATGCCCGCGCGATCCTCCACAAGCACCGGATTGAAAAGCTGCCACTCGTGGACAGCGGCGGGACGCTCCGCGGCCTCATCACGAGCCGCGATATCCGCAGCCGGCTGAAGTATCCTCACGCGACGAAAGACGAGCGCGGTCGTCTGCGCGTAGGCGCGGCGGTAGGGATCCGGGGTGACTATCTGGACCGCGCCAGTGCGCTGGTGGCCGAGGGCGCGGACGTGCTCGTGATGGATGTGGCCCACGGGCACACAGAGGCGGCGCTGGAGGCGTTGGTCCAACTGCGCGAGCGTTTCCCCAAGGTGCCGCTGATCGCGGGGAACGTCGCTACCGTCGAAGGCACACGCGACTTGATCCAGCGTGGGGCCGATGCGGTGAAGGTAGGCGTCGGCTCGGGCTCGACCTGCACAACGCGGATCGTGACCGGCGCGGGCGTGCCGCAACTGACCGCCGTGCTGGACTGCGCGCGCGCGGCGGCCGACGCGGGCGTCCCCATCATTGCCGACGGCGGCATCCGGAACTCCGGCGACATCACCAAAGCCCTGGCCGCCGGCGCCAGGACCGTCATGCTGGGCAACCTGCTCGCCGGTACCGAGGAGAGCCCCGGGGCGCTCGTGATCCGCAACGGCCGTCAATACAAGACCTATCGCGGCATGGCAAGCCTGTGGGCGACCGCACGCAGGCGGGAACTGGACAGCACCGTGGAGGATGAAGATCTAACTCAGATCGTCGCCGAGGGCGTCGAAGCCATGGTGCCGTATCGGGGCAAGGTCGCCGACGTCGTGC